>JAGGUR010000146.1 GCA_021158425.1 Candidatus Cloacimonadota bacterium
AAAAAATCCCCTCTAAAAAGAGGGGTGCGACTTTAGTCGTGGGGTGTGTAATGTAAGCAATAGAAAAATGAAAGTATATTACACCCCAAAGCTCAAAGAACTTGCCAGAAAACTTCATAAAAATATGACATTATCTGAAGTCCTTTTGTGGAATCAACTAAAACAAAAGAAAATGAAAGGCTACGATTTTCATCGTCAGAAACCAATTAATAATTACATTGTGGATTTCTTCTGCCCTAAATTGAAATTGATAATAGAAATTGACGGAGAAAGTCATATTTATAAAGGAAATGAAGATGTAAAAAGGCAAAAGAAGTTAGAGACATTAGGATTTTATTTTTTACGGTTTAAAGATATTGATATAAAAAGGAACATAAAAGATGTTTTGGTTTCTATTGAGAATTGGATTGAGGAATATGAAAAATAGAAAAACACACCCCGTCCACCGACAAGTCGGTGTCCACCCCTCTCAAGAGGGGAATCAAAAAAATCCCCTCTAAAAAGAGGGGATACGGCTTTAGCCGAGGGGTGTGTAAAAATCCACTCCCAAAGTATAAAAAATAAATTCATGAAAAAACAAATCTCTCCTAAAAAAGAATTAGATATTTCAACCAATACATTCATAACAGCAGGAGCTGGTGCTGGCAAAACAACATTGCTTACAGACCGCTTCTGCGAAATTCTGGACTATTTCGCAAAGAAAAAACTTCCGTATGGCATTGAAAATATCTTAGTAATCACATTCACACAGAAAGCTGCTGCAGAAATGAAACAAAGGATTTTTAACAAAATATCAGGGAATACAAATGAGGAACAGAAATATAATTTCAAAAATATAACCCTGGATGAAAGAGAAATAATACTTGAAGAGTTTCCAAAAAACTACATCTCCACTATTGATGCTTTTTGCTCAAAGATTGTCCGTCAGCATCCGTTTGCTGCTAACATTGACCCAAATTATGATATCTTAACTGAAAGCGAAGCAACACAAATCAAAATAGAGGTAATAAATGGACTTTTGAATGACCTCGCCCTTTCTCAAAATAATGAATTAGCTAATGTCCTCAAGTTCTGGGATGGGAATAAAATCAGACTGTTTCTGAAATATGCGTTGGATAATACTTATAAATTTGAGGAATATTTTGAAACTCTGAAAAACAAATCTCCATCAGAAATTCTGCAAGACTCGCTTGATAAAAACTCTCCTGAAAATATTGATTCCTTCATCATCTATCTCCAGAGCAAAAAAGACTTTCTGAAAAAATATGCTTCCCTGAAGATAGATTCTCCTATTACAAATATCTGTAAAAATATTCTTGATGACCTAAAGAAAATTACAGCCAATGCTTCAAATTTAGAAAAGCAAAGTATTCTTAAAAGAATTTTAGAAGAATTGGGAAATAAGGACAAATATTATACTTTTACAAGTTCACACCAATTAGGCAAAAAGAGTGTCTGGGATAAAGCAGGGCTTTTAGGTTTATATAAAAATATTAAATTACAGAATATAGCACAAAAATTAGAGGAAAATTTTCCTTATCAGAATATAAAATTGCTGCATTCTGAAACTGACAGACAAGCAAGTATTCTGATATCAAATCTCTATAATATCTTTGAAAAATCTGCAGAAAAACTCTCGGATTGGAAACAAATACATCAAAAATTTGAATATCAGGACATCTTGCATAAAACCATTCAACTGTTACAACAAAATAAAAATATTCGTCAGAGGTTAGCCAATCAATTCCAATACATCTTGGTTGATGAATTTCAAGATACAAATTATCCGCAATGGGAATTAATAAGACTGCTTGCAACGGGAAAAGACGGACAATTGAGTCAGAAGAAAATTTTTTTGGTATATGATGAAAAGCAGTCTATATACCGTTTTCGCGGAAGTGATATAACTGTAATTCAACGAGCAAAACGAGACACCCAAATCCCAGAATCGCAGATTATTAGTATTGGCTCTAATTACCGCTCTAATAAGAATCTTGTTAAATGCTTTAATTCTATGTTTGAAAAGGTATTTCCAAAAAAGAAGGAGTTGGAATTTGAAGCGGAATTCCAAATAGCAGAATCAAAAGCAAAAAATCAATTTGCTGGATTCGTGGATGTTGCCTTGCTTAAAAAAGATGAGTCTGACAGTGAATATGAGAATACCTGTCTGGAAGCACAATTGGTTGGGGAAAAAATCAAAGAGTATCAAAAATTCAAGCCTGAAATACAAATGAAATGGTTGAATCAGTTGAATCAGTTAACCAGTTCAACCAATTCAACCAGTTCAACTAATTCAACCCTGCCTGCGCCAAGGCTTTGGCAGGCAGGCAATTCAACCAATAAACCTTTCTTTGCGATACTTGTTGATTCAAGAAGAAAATTTGTTATCTATCAATATATATTAAGGACAATTGGAATTGATTGTGAATTGATTGGGGGAACTGGATTCTTCCAAACACAGGAAGTTTATGACATATTTAATCTCCTTTCCTTTTTAGTTAATCCGAATGATGAGATTGCACTCGTGGGAATACTTCGTTCACCTTTATTTTGCTTTTCTGATAATGACATTTTTAAGATTTCAAAACATGAAGGTGAGGGGTTCTTTCAAAAATTACAAAATTTTGATTCGGCAACAACTGAATTACTGAATAATTGGAGAAATCTTTGCTTTCAGATGCCACTGGATAAATTTTTAGAACACGTTGAGAAAGAAAGGTTTCTTGATTATTCCCTTTTAGCAGAATCTTCAAAAGGGCAGAAAATTGCGAATTTTGAAAAGATAAAAGGCATTGCTGCACAGTTTTCAAGAGATGGTAAAGGAGTTTTTGAATTTTTCCAATACCTCACAAATGAGATAGAATTCAACAAACGAGAAGAATATGCAAAAATCCCATCTAAAAGTGAAGTTGTAATTATGACAATCCATCAAGCAAAAGGGCTTCAGTTCCCAGTTGTGATAATCCC
>JAGGUR010000080.1 GCA_021158425.1 Candidatus Cloacimonadota bacterium
CACAACACCAATCACACCAAAACCTATATTTGCGAACCAGGCAGCTAGGAATGGTGAAATAATTTCGTTGTATCCAAGACTCTGACCCAGTCTTACAGAAGAAAGGTATAAAAAACAAATTGCAATTCCAATTACAAACCCAATACCCCGGGATTTTCCACGAGTGGATATTGTGGAAATTGGGATGCAGAAAAGTAAAATTATTAGATTTACAAAAGGGAAAGCTATTTTAATATTTAATTCCACTAATTCCTTTTGATGTTTTTCGCCAATTCTTTGCAAACGGGTGATATATTCACGCAGTTCAAAGAAGTTCATCTCCATTGGGTCTTTACTACTTTTTACTAAATCTGAGGGCTGGATTTTTATGTATGGAATTACTTTGCTGATAAAATGTTCGCAATCAGTTAATTTCCCTTTTGTAAATTTTCTTATATAGCCATTATGGAATATTAAATTTCGCTCGGAATCGTGTTGATTATCCTTCCATAAAGCATATTCAGAGGTGATTTTACTGACAATTTCATTGTTATCATTAAATTCTGAAATATCAATATGTTTAATTTTGCTCCTATACCCATCCAGAAAACCGATGTAATATAATCTGCCTTCATCATCCTTGTATTGAATATTGGAACGCATTCTAATGTCTTCTTTGGGCCGTTTGTAAATCTTCACATTTTTGATATAATCGCGCTTCTCTTCTGCATAAGGAAGCAATGTATCTCCGAAGATCATAATTATAATACTAATCAAAAATCCAAATACAAATATTGGTACAGACATACGAACAATGCTTATACCAGCACCTCTAATTGCAACCGTTTCATTATGTTTTCCAAGATATTGCATTAAAAATAGCCCTGCTAAGATAATAGCTACAGGTGAAGTCAAAACCATAATGTAAGGGATGCGGCAAACGAAATATAATATCACATCAAAGGTATGAGCATTTCTGCCTAAGAATTTATCAAATTTCTCAAAGAATTCAATAATGATGAACACAATAAGAAATGATGAAAAGATAATCAAATACAGTCTTACAAAACTTTTTAAGATATATTTATCCAGGATTTTCATTTTTCGTTACAGAACTAATAGTAAACTTTTAATCCTTCGGAGTGCGAAAACGAATCCGTCAGCTGACGGAAGAACTTTTCGTCCCGATTTATCGGGACTGAAAGTTCGTTCCGAATCCCCGATAGGCTCGGGGACGGAACTCGTTTCAGCACTCCCGTCGCGTAACTTTAAAAAATCTTTTTTCATAATTTCAAGTTTTCTAATCTTACCAAAGGTAGATTCTTCAAATTTTAATTCTTATGACGGTTAAAAATTTTTGTTATCTTTTCAAGATGGATAATTCGTCTTTCACGAACTGAATAAATTACTAAATAAACCCCAACTGCAGTAAAAATAATATTAGAAATCCACATTGCGATAAATGGAGAAATAATCATTCTGTCTGCTAATTCTTCTCCTGCGTAAAGTGAAATGTAATATACAAGAAATATGAACGAACTAATTGCAAATCCTTTTCCAATTGTATTTGTTCGTGTCATCATACCTATTGGTGCACCGATAAGGATAAATACAAGGCAAGCAAAGGCAATGGAATATTTCTTATGGATTTCAACTGCATACCTGCTGATTTCTGCATTTAAACTTCTGATGCGATGCTGACGGATTTCAGTAAGGTTCTTTAGCTTTTTCATTTCTCTTTTTATCTCTTTTTCATCTGATATTTTGCTTTTTAATTCTATTAGCTGTTTTTTGTATTTATTTAGTTCATTAATTTTAGACTGCCGAGTGTTTTCAAGATTTTTGATTTTAGCCTTCATATCTTTAGAACTCATCTCTCTATCCCCCCGATGTGCATATCTTGCAGGATTTACTTTAAGTCCTAAATCAGGTATATCAATACAATATTTTTTGAAAACAATTGATGAATACTTTTCTGGAGCTTTATTATCAATCTCGTGAATTTCTCCATTATATAATATTGCTGATAATGAATTTCCACCATTTGAAAGTTTGACATTTCCGCTTTTTGCTGTAATGATGCGCGGAAAATCTCCTGGTTGTCTGTCATAAATTACAATCTGATTAAAGAGTTCGCTTTCTTTATCCTTGCTATGGTAATAGAAATTGTAGTCTTTTAATTTAGTAAAGAGTCCTGGTTTTAATTCTGATGTGGGTCTCCGAGAGTGAATTTTTACAAGCAGATTTTTTAGAGCAAAATTACTATCCGGTAAAATATTGTTATTAAAATGTATCATAAAAAAAGAAAGTAGAATTGCCACAAAGACAACAGGAGCCATCATCCGATAGATATTTATTCCGCTTGCCTTAAATGCTGTAATCTCATTATCAGAGGATAGTCTGCCAAATGCCATAATAGTGCCGACCAAAACCGCCATTGGAATAGATAATGCGAGCATAAATGGAAGGCTGAGACCAAAAAGTTTTATGACTGTTGGAAGGGGCAATCTTTTGGTTATAATTAAGTTTAGTAGGTCTAAAATCCTGTCCAATAGCATAACACCAGTTATAACTGCAATGGAAAGGAAAAATGGACCTGTATGCTCTTTCAGAATATATTTGGATAAGATTTTCATAATTTTGACTTTTTTGCCGCAAAGACACAAAGGCACAAAGAAAAAAATTAGAAACCCGATAAATTCAACAATTCTTCCGCAAGATGGCGGATTCATACTCCTTTAGATTTGACGCTCAGATGGGTGTGTCCCGATTTGTTTTTGGGACATGTGTGTTTCATATTATTAACTCAACCCATAATCTTTTCTCTTTAGAACTAATCATTATATACAAGTCTGTAGATAGGCTTTTACAAAGCGTTTAGAAGCCCACGATTTTAATCGTGGGTATAAAACAAACCATATTTTTAATCCCGATTTATCGGGATTTCTTAAACCGTTAAAACGGTTCATATAGTTTTATTTGGCTTATAAACCCACAAATGAATTTGTGGGCTTCTATTGCAAATTCCATATTTGTGCATAATGGTGATCCTCATAGGAGAGGGTCAGGGTGAGGTTTTAACCCTTTACCATTTCAAGAATTTTTGCTTCTGATATGATTTTTATACTGCCAATTTTTCTTGCCTTCTCCAATTTTGAACCCGGATTTTCTCCAAGAACAAGATAATCAACATTTTTGCTAATTCCAGAAAGCACTTCGCCGCCATTTGATATAATAAGTTCTTTCATCTCATTACGAGAATAATTTGGTAATGTGCCAGTAAGAACAAATTTCAAGCCGTCCAGTTTCTTTTCTTTTTTCTCTTCTTTCTTAATTTGAAATTGTAAGCCAATACTTTGAAGTTCATCAATAAGTTCAGAATTTTTCTCATTTTGAAAGTATTCAACTATACTTAAAGCAATTTTTTCTCCAATCTCTGGAACTTCTGATAATTCTTCAACAGTGGCTTTTCTTAAATTTTCAATTGAGCCGAAATGCTTAGCAAGGATTCTGGCGGTTTTAACTCCAACATAACGAATTCCTATAGCATACAAAACTTTTGGGAATGGGATTGACTTGCTTTTTTCAATTGCATTTATTAAATTTTGAACTGATTTTTCCTCAAAACCTTCCAACGATTTCAGTTTAGTGTAATCAAATTTATATAGATCTGCAAAATTCTTCACAAAGTTTTTGTCAGCCAAAGTTGCAATAACTGATGTGCCAAGACCTTCAATATCCATTGCATTGCGGGAAGCAAAGTGTTCTAAATTGCGTTTGATTTGTGCAGGGCAGGACACATTAGGGCATCGCCATATAACTTCATCTTCTTTTCTTACTAATTCTGTATGGCAAACTGGACATCTTTTTATCATCTGAAAATCCTTTTCTGTGCCATCTCGTTTATCAAATACAACTCCAATGACTTTCGGAATTATCTCTCCAGATTTTACTACTTTAACATAATCGCCGATTTTGAGTTGCAAACGCTTAATCTCGTCTTCATTATGTAATGTTGCATTTGAAACGGTAGAGCCAGAAATTCTAACAGGTGTCAATTTTGCCACTGGGGTTATTGCTCCGGTTCGTCCAACTTGAAATTCAATTCTATTCAATTTTGTAATTACTTCCTCTGCTTTGAATTTATACGCAATAGCCCATCTTGGACTTTTTGCAGTACTGCCCAATTTCTTCTGATAGTCAAGCTGATTGACTTTGATTACCATACCGTCAATATCAAACGGCAGGTCAAAACGCTTTGGCTCCCATTCGTTACAAAATGATTTTATCTCGTCAAAAGATGAGCATTTTTTAACATTTTGATTTGTAGGAAATCCTTGATTCTTCAGAAATTGAAGAAATTCGTATTGGTAGGAAAACTCGTTTTCCTCAGTAAATCCCATTCCGTAAAAAATTGCATTTAGATGTCGTTTAGCAGTATCTTTGGAATACTTTAATTTGATAGAGCCAGCAGCAGCATTTCGTGGATTTGCGAAAGGTTCATTACCAGCCTTTTGCCTTTGCTCGTTAAGTTTATTGAATTCATCTCTTGCAAGATAAATTTCGCCACGAATCTCAATCCGTTTCCTGTACTTTATACTTAAAGGAATGTCTCTAATAGTTTTCGCATTTTTAGTAATGTCTTCACCGACCGTTCCATCTCCTCGCGTTAAAGCATATAGCAAAACACCATTTTCATAAAGCAGGTTGATACTTACTCCATCTATCTTTTGCTCTACAACATATTCTAATGACGATATTCCAAGCCCTTTTTCTACACGAAGCAAAAAATCTTTTAGCTCCTCAAAAGAGTAAACATTGCTCAGACTTTGCATTGGCACAATGTGCGGAATTGATTCAAATTCATTTGTAATATCAGAGCCAACTCTTTGGGTAGGGGAGTCAGGTAAAGCAAATTCAGGATACTTATTCTCCAATTCCTGAAGTTCGCGCATCAATTGGTCAAATTCATAATCCGATATAACAGGATGGTTTTCAATATAATATTTCTTATTATGAAATTCTATCTCTTTTGTTAATTGTTCAATTCTTTTTTTTATCTCTGTTTTTTCCATAATTACTTTTATCTACTTGGAGTGCGAAAATGCGTCCCGATAAATCGGGGCAAACTTTTCGCCCTTGTGTTTTTGCTGAAAGTCTGTCCCGACTTGTCGGGACTCGTTTAAGACCCGACTTTAGTCCCGATATAATCGGGACTTAAATCGGGACACTCCACCTACAAATTAACACTTTAAGCCCTTTTCTAATTATAACTTGACACAAATCAACTATTATTGGAATAAGTTGTAAAGAAATTTTTTTCTGAAGAATCTACCTTTGGAATGAAGGATGAAATAACTATGAAAAAAATGTTAAAAAAAGTTCAGATATTTTCCGATGGCTCTTGCAAGGGTAATCCTGGTCCGGGTGGATGGGCTGCAATTTTGAAATATAAGAATCACAAAAAGGTTATTTCTGGCTATTCTCCAGAAACAACTAATAATATTATGGAGCTAACTGCTGTTATCAAAGCAATAGAAAAGATGAAAGAAAAATGTGAAATTGATATTTTTTCTGACTCAAGATATGTGGTAATAGGAATGACTGAATGGATTGAGAACTGGAAAGCAAAGGGCTGGAAGAACAGCAAAAAAGAACCAGTAAAAAATCAGGAATTATGGAGGCAATTGGATGAATTAAGTAATCGTCATATTGTAAATTGGAATTGGGTAAAAGGGCATAATGGACATCCTGAGAATGAGGAGTGCGACACACTTGCAAAA
>JAGGUR010000012.1 GCA_021158425.1 Candidatus Cloacimonadota bacterium
AATTCCTTAGCTAATTTCTAAAGGACGGACTTATTCTCCATTCGGAGGTTCGCCCGTTCTCCGAAGGATGAAAATCCTCCCGACCCAGCCAAATTATAAAATTCGGAATTCGGAATTATAATGTTAAGGAGAGGTGACCGAGTTGGCTTAAGGTGCGCGCCTGCTAAGCGTGTGTTCTGAGAAATTGGGACCCAGGGTTCGAATCCCTGCCTCTCCGCCATACTTCGCTAAAGTTTCCACCCTCCGTAGCAGAGCTACTGCGGAGGACGGGTCGTATGGCAGGCCATACTTCGCTAAAGCTTACACTCCATAGTCCGCCAGCTGGCGGACGAAAGGGTGCTTCGTATGGCAAGCCATAATTTTTAATTTTAAATTTGTAATTTGTAATTTCTTCTGGGGTGTCGTCTAATGGTAAGACAACAGACTCTGGATCTGTCTATTGGGGTTCGAATCCCTGCACCCCAGCCATTCTTTAGTTCAGAATGCGAAATTCGGAGTTAGAAATTCAAAATTCTATCTGGCTTCGGTTTGCTATGTCAAAATAAGTAAACTTAATAAATATCAATGACACAAAAAAGTAATTTCTCACCGTATTTATATATTTTACCAGCTGCTATAATTATCATTGCATTCCGTTTAATTCCAATTATTCTCTCATTTATATTAAGTTTCTTCAAGTGGACCATAAAAGGTCCTGAAAAGTTTATTGGCTTAACAAATTACTCTCAGTTATTAAGGGATCCGGGATTCTGGCAATCATTGACTAATACATTTTACTTAGTCATATTTGTAGTTCCAATAACTTTGATTCTTTCTTTGTTATTCGCAAGTCTGTTGAATCGCACCACAAAACTGTCAGGATTATTTAGAACAACTTACTTCATTCCAACTGTTACATCTTTGGTAGCAATCTCAATTGTTTGGAAGTTGATTTTTTCTCCCCAGAATGGTTTAATGAATCATATTTTAGGCTTTTTTGGTATTCACGGCTTAGGATGGCTTTCTGAAAGTAGAGGCATTTTTACATTATTATTCAATTCAATAGGGATAGAAATACCAACCTTTTTGGGAGGACCATCTCTTGCACTCTTTGCAATAATTATTGTTTGCATCTGGCGGAGTTTAGGCTATAATACAATTATTTATCTTGCTGGTTTACAAAATATACCTGAAGTCTATTATGAAGCAGCAGAAATTGATGGGGCAAGCAAAATCAAGCAATTCTTCAAAATAACTATCCCGCTTATCTCACCTACTACTTTCTATGTTTTAATAATGACAACAATTGTAACATTTCAAGTGTTCGCACAAGTATATATGATGACAGGTCCACCAGTTGGCGGTCCACTTGGTACAACAAAAGTAATTGTCTACTACATATTTGAAAAAGGAATTGACGCTCAAGAATTTAGCTATGCAAGTGCAATTGCTTTAGTCCTGTTTATCATAATTTTTGCATTAACAATGCTCCAAAAAAGGTTGGAAAAAAAGGTTCAATATTAATATGTTTAAACAAGTAATAGGAAAAGCGATAACATACTTTTTACTTATTCTGTGCGGACTTGTTATGGTTGTGCCTTTCTTGTGGATGGTGTCTACTGCGATGAAATCTCAGACTGATATCAACAGTGGTAGTGTAGGATTTATTCCTTATAGTAATGTTACCTATTATCATCATGAAGGGAAAAAAGAAAAGGCTAACATTGTCACACAGGATAAAGAATTTTCAGTAATTAACATATATAGTGAGGATGGAAAAACATTTAAACGCTCTTATGTAAAAGTACCCAATTCTTCTCTGACATTTGAAAAAAAGATTAGATTTAATTTCAATAATTTTTCAGAAGCCTTTAGTAAGGTGCCATTCGGAAGATACTTCATTAACACAATTTTTGTGTCATTATGTGTATTGTTAGGAGTTCTAATTTCTTCTTCACTTGCTGCTTATGCTTTTGCACGAATGAGATTCAAGGGAAGAGATTTTATATTCTATCTTTTCATAAGTATGATGATGGTTCCTCAGCCTATCTATTTAATTCCTTCTTATTATCTTCTTACAAAAATTGGCTGGATAAACACTTATTGGGCATTAATAATACCCTGGGTAGCAAATATTTTTAGTATATTTCTTTTACGACAGCAATTTAAGACTATTCCAAAAGACCTATTTGATGCTGCTGTTATTGATGGATGCTCTCGTTTTGGAATACTCTGGAGAATTATATTGCCAATTTCAAAACCTATTCTCGCTACGGTAGCAATCTTTTCAATAATTGGTAGTTGGAATAGTTTTATGTGGCCACTCGTAATGACCAGTAGTGAGAACATAAGAGTATTACAGGTTGGACTTTCTTACTTTGCACAAGAGTCATCATCAAACACAGCACTTCTTATGTCTGCCTCTACATTCTCCATTGCACCACTTTTGATATTATTCCTTTTTGCTCAAAGGCAAATCATATCAAGCTTTGTTACAAGTGGGTTAAAGGAGTAATTTTTGTTGGAAGTCCCGAAACGAGGAGCGAAGCTCCGAACTTTCAGCGCATCAACGCAAACGAAAAATTCGCCCTGAATAAATTCAGGACTTGTTTTCGCCTTGCTTCGCGTCCGATGTATCGGGACGAAGGCAGACACTCCAAAATAATCTTAAAACCAAAAATCCAGAGAAGAAAAATGATTGATAAAAAGAACATTCTTATAACTGACATTGGTAGCACCACGACAAAGGCAGTCTTATTTCAAAAACAAAATAATAAATATAAACTTATAGGATTAGAACATATTCCCACAACTGTTGAAAAACCTGTTGAGGATGTAAAAATCGGAATTTATAACTCTATCAGAAAATTAGAAGAAAATATTTCGCAAAAAATTCTTTCTGATAATGCAACAATTGAGGAATTACATTTCCCGAATGATACGATTTATTTAACTACCAGCAGTGCAGGTGGTGGGCTACAAATCCTTGTTTTTGGTTTAACCCTATTTGATTCTGCAAGTAGTGCGAAGCGAGCAGCTTTCGGCTCTGGTGGAGTTATCTTAGATACTTTTGCAATAAATGATAATCGCTCTCCAATAGAAAAAATGCAGTTGATAAGAATTCTCCGTCCAGATATAATTCTTTTCTCAGGCGGAACAGATGGTGGAAATATTAGCAGTATTGTTAGATTGGGAGAGCTAATTTCGCTGGCAAACCCTAAACCAAAATTTGGAGAGAAAACAAAAATCCCATTAGTATATGCTGGAAATAAAGATGCCCAATCTTTTATAAAATCATTATTCTCTAAACAATTTGATTTGCATATAGTTCCAAACTTAAGACCTACTTTGAAAGAAGAAAATCTGCCTCCTGCACAAAAGAAGATTCATCAACTTTTTATGGATAATGTAATGGAACAGGCACCTGGATATAGTGATGTGAAAAAGTTCGTCTATGATGCCATCATTCCTACTCCATCTGGAGTAATCAAAGCATTAAAACTTATCAGCAAAAAATTAGACCAAAATATTATGGCTGTTGATATCGGTGGAGCAACTACTGATATCTTTTCAAATATTTTGGGAAGGTACTATCGGACTGTTAGTGCAAATTATGGGATGAGTTATAGTATTTCAAATGTTATGGCAGATGCCGGTTTTAAAAATATCAAACGATGGTTACCAAATGAGTTGTCAGAAAATTATATTAGAAATTACATAAGCGATAAAATGCTTTATCCTGCATATATTCCAAAAGATGACTATCAACTTGCAATTGAGCACGCGGCAGCTCGTGAAGCTATAAAAATGTCAAAACGCCACCATATGAAAATGCACTTTAATGCTGTAAAAGTTGGCTTCTTAAATAAACTAAAAAATAGGGATTTTGACAAGTTTGTAGAGACCTTTTATA
>JAGGUR010000135.1 GCA_021158425.1 Candidatus Cloacimonadota bacterium
AAGGTTCACTTGATGATTTGATAGCGGATACTAAAAATGGACTTCTTATTGAATGTAATAAAACATGGAGCATTGACCAGCGTCGTTTGAATTTCCAATTTACGACTGAAATTGGTTGGGAAATTAAAAATGGCAAAAAGACAAAAATGGTAAAAAATCCTACCTATCAAGGTATTACACCAAAATTCTGGCAAAGTTGCGATGCTATCTGTGGTGAAGAAGAATGGCAACTTTATGGGGTTCCTAATTGTGGTAAAGGACAGCCAGGACAAAGGGCAGAGATGTCGCATGGTGCTGCTCCAGCAAGATTTCGTAAGGTTACAGTTGGAGTTAGAAAATAAAATCTTGCTTCTCTTTGAAAAATATTTGACAACTTTTTACATAAATGCCCTCACTTGTTATATCTTTGATAAAAATAGAGGTGAATCATGAAAGAAGATATTATTTTCTCATTATTTTCTAAGGCGGTTGCTCAAAAGCAACTAAGAAAGATTTTAGAACCAAGATTGAACAAAGCAATTTACAAAGCCATTGTAGTGAATGGAAAGAAGTATCCACAACCCATCAATATTAAGGTATATCAATATTTGTCAGCAATGATGCGTTCTGTATTCAAGAATCTTGATAAGGGCTATATTTCAAAGCATGTAATTCAAAAAGTGGTTTCAACATTACTAAAAAATGCATTTTTAAAGGATAGTTTTGTTACTACACTTCCCAATGAGTTTGAAAAAAAATACGGGATTAAACCTCCGTCACTTATAGTATTAGCTCCTACTCAATTATGTAATCTTAATTGTATTGGATGTTATGCTGCTTCTAACGCTAAGACTTCGGCAAAACTCCCTTATGAAGTTGTTGATAAAATTGTTAATGAAGTCCGTTATCAGTGGGGTGTCCCTTTTGTAGTCATAAGTGGTGGAGAGCCATTTATGTATAAAGATGATGGCAAGTCTATGTTGGATATCTATGAGAAATATAAGGATGTGTTTTTCTTATCGTTTACGAATGGAACACTGATTACTCCGGAACTTGCAGAAAGAATGGCAAAACTTGGGAATATTACTCCAGCAATATCAGTAGAAGGGTTTGAAAAGGAAACTGATGAAAGGCGAGGTAAGGGTGTTTTTCAAAAAATACTAAAGGCATTTGAAAATCTAAGGAATGTAGGCGTGCCATTTGGAATATCAGTCACCGGCACTATGAAGAATATTGAAACTTTACTCAAAGATGACTTCTATAACTTTTTCTTTAATGAACAAGGTGCATCATATATGTGGCTTTTCCAATTTTTTCCTATTGGAAGAGGTGAAAGTGATATGGACCTAATGATTATACCAGGTAAAAGAGTTGAACTTTATAGACAATGGGAAAAGATGTTAATAGATAAGAAGTATTGTATTGCAGATTTCTGGAATAGTGGAATGCTTTCTGAAGGCTGTATTGCTTATGGCAGAGAGGGTGGCTATCTTTATATTGATTGGAATGGAAATATCGCACCCTGTAATTTCGCTCCCTATTATGTGGATAATATAAAAGAACTTTATAAAAATGGAAAATCATTGACAGATGCCCTTTTCTCAGATTTGTTCAAAAATGGCAGAAAATGGCAATGTGACTACGGATTGGGTAAGTATGAAAAACCAGATAATTGGCTGATGCCTTGTTCTATAAGAGACCATTATAAAAACTTCCGCGAAAACATCTTAACTAAGAATGCAAAGCCCTTAGATAAATATGCAGGAGAGGCATTACAATCAAAAAAATATTATGATACAATGGTTAAATATGATGAGGAGCTTAAAAAACTTGCTGAAAAAATTTGGGAAGAAGAATATCTGAAAGAGAAACTTTGACCTTGAGTTATCAGCCAGCTGGCGGATGACTTAAGGTTGTCCTGTAGCAAATAGTTAATCCGTTTAAGGAGTTATCTTGAAAATAATAAAAAGAAATTTCACAAAATTATTACCTTCTATCGTATTTCTTTTTCTCCTAACATCCTGCAGTTATCTCGGTTATTACAGTCTAAAAAAAATAACATTAAATATCCCTGAACAGTACAGAGACAAAGTTATTAACGCAATTAAGTCTGCAAAGAAAAATAAGGGTGAGTTAAAAAAAGTTCTTTTTCACTACCAGAATGACCCGAAAAAATTGGAAGCGGCGTCTTTCTTGATTGCTTATATGCCAGACCACTGTTTTGCTGACATAATTTTGGTGGATTCTCTTGAAAATGAGATTAAGTTTAATGTATTAGATTTTAATAATTACAGAGAAATTCATAACTACTTAGATTCCTTAGAGACTGAAAGAGAACAGGAATTTCATTGGAAATTAAAAGAGAGAAGAGAGGATATAGAAACAGTTACTGCTGATTTTCTTATCTCGCATATTGATACCGCTTTTGTCGCTTATGAAACTTTGCCCTGGACACAACAACTTGGTTGGCAAAACTTTCTTGAATATGTGCTTCCTTATAGAGGTTCTTCAGAGCCTATTTCAGATTGGCGAACATATTTCTGGAATGAGTTCTCCTCGCTCCGCGATTCCACAGGCGACCCGCTGAAACTTGCCTGTTTAATTAATGACAGATGTAAAAAGATGTTCACTTTCAAAGATGTCTTTTATCTTCATCCCACGGACCAAGGATTAGAAGAGATGCTGAAAAACCATTTTGGCAGGTGCGAGGATATGACAAATTTCACAATTTATGCTATGCGTGCAAATGGCCTTGCGGTTACAAGTGATTACACTCCTCATTGGCCAGATGGAACAAATAATCATGCATGGAATGCCTTGATTCTACCAGATGGCGATGTAATTCCCTTTATGGGTTGTGAAGCTAATCCCGGGAAATATAAATTACATCGTAAAATTGCAAAAGTGTATCGTAAACTCTTCTCGGAAGAAAAAGGTTCTCTTGCCAGTCAATTAAATGAAGATGAAAAAGCACCACCTTGGTTAAGTGGTAAAAATTATCGCGATGTTACTGATAAATATGTTGAAACTACTGATGTTGTCCAAGACCTCAAGCCAGAAGAGAAATGGGCATATCTTGCTGTATTCAATTCTAATGAATGGAAAGCAATTCACTGGGGAAAAATTGACAGTACAGGCAAAACTGTTTTTACCAAAATGGGTAGAGATATTGTCTATTTGCCTTGTTATTATGAAAAAGTAGATTCTGTAAAAAAGAAGAAAGAAAAGCCTAAATACGAATTGAATAGTGCAGGTAGTCCTTTTATCCTAACAATAGAAGGAATGATAGAAAAATTAGATAATCGTCCAGTAGTAGAACGAGTTAAGGATGATGCTGGTTTTATTGCAGATAGAATTGCCAGAAGAGATAAGTATAAAATCCAATCTGATTCAACCTATTCACTTTATATCTGGGCAGAAAATGATTGGCAGAGCCTCGCAGATTCAGTTGTCGCACCAGCAGATTCTATTATTTTTGATTATAATTATCCAAACTCATTATATAAATTAGAAGATAAAGATGAAAATCCAGAAACCAGGATTTTTACTATTGAA
>JAGGUR010000111.1 GCA_021158425.1 Candidatus Cloacimonadota bacterium
TATTACAACTTTTAGCTTTGAGAATGAGTATAAAAAAGATGAAATATCTTAATAAACTCCATGTGCCCAGACATGGCGTCCATCCCGATGTACCAAAAAATGTGTCAAAATCAATAACTGTGGATTAGAGAAATTACATTATGGAGTGCTGAAACGAATCCAGTATAATCGGATTACACGGGACAGACTTTCAGCAAAGGAGCCCAAATTAAAGAAGGAAAAGATGAAAATAGGTTTCGGTTATGATGTGCATCCTTTAGTTAAGGACAGAAAGCTTATCTTAGGTGGGGTTGAAATTCCATTTAAGAAAGGACTATTAGGTCATTCCGATGGTGATGCTTTGATACATGCTATTATTGATGCACTTTTAGGTGCAGCATCTCTTGGTGATATCGGCTCTCATTTTCCTGATACCGATGAAAAATACAGAGATATATCCAGTTTGATTTTATTACAAGAAACAGGTAAGATTTTGGCTAACCAAAAATTTCATATAATTAATATTGATTCAACAATAGTTCTTGAAAAGCCTAAGTTACAAAAGTATATTCCAGAGATGAAAAGTAATATTGCTGATAAACTTGACATTAAACCAGAGCAAGTATCTATCAAAGCCACACGAGAAGAAGGATTGGGATTTGTAGGAAAAGGTGAAGGTATAAAAGTTTATGCTGTGGCTTTAATTGGTGAATTTAAACAGGAGTGCTGAAACGAGTTACGTCCCCGATCCAATCGGGGATTTGGGAGACGAACTTTCAGCATAACGAGACTTGCGAAAAGTTCTCCGCCAGGTGGCGGATTGTTTTCGCACTCCGAATAGTAAGAAGTTTGGTCAAGTGAAAAAAGCAGATTTAATAATAAGAAATGCAAATCAACTTCTGACAATTAAGTCGGAATGTCCCAAAACTGGTATTGAGATGCAAAATCTTGGAATTATTCAAAATGGGGCTGTTGCTATTTTAGGGGAAGAAATAGCAGGGGTTGACACTACAAAAGAAATTACAGAAAATTTTATTTCCGAAAATATTATTGATGCTTCAGGAAAAGTAGTTATGCCTGGTTTTGTTGACCCACATACTCATCCAATTTTTGTCAAAACCCGTGAAAATGAATTTGAAATGAGAATTCTTGGCAGAACTTATAAAGAGATTTCCCAATCCGGTGGTGGCATTCGTTCAAGTATAAATGATGTCAGAAAAGCTTCAAAAGAAGAACTGGTAGAACTCGGTCTGAAGAGAATAACTAAAATGCTTGAAATGGGAACAACCACTATAGAAGCAAAAAGCGGATATGGACTTTCTACAGCGTCAGAAATAAAAATGTTAGAAGCAATATCAGAATTAAATAAAATTTCTGAAATGGATATTATCCCCACTTTTTTAGGTGCGCACGAGTTTCCAGAAGAATACAAAGATAATCAAGAAGAATATATTAAAATTTTAATTGACGAAATGCTACCGGAAGTTAAAAAGCGAAATCTTGCCAAATATTGTGATATTTTTTGTGAGAAACATGTTTTTAATGTTGAGCAATCCAGAAGAATTCTCTCAGAAGCGAAAAAATTAGGCTTTAAGATTCGCATGCATGCTGATGAATTAGAGCCAATCGGAGGTGCAGAACTTGCAGCAGAAATCGGTGCAGTTACTGCTGACCATTTAGTTGCAGTATCAGATAAGGGCATCAAAAAGATGAAAGAAGCAGGTGTTATCCCAATCTTACTTCCGGCCACGACTTTCAGTTTAGGATTGAAAAAATATGCCCCAGCCAGAAAAATGATTGACGCAGGCTTGCCAATTGTTCTTGCTACTGATTTTAATCCCGGTTCATCTCATTGCGACTCTATGCAAACCGTAATTAGTTTAGCTTGCACAGAAATGGGTTTACTGCCTTCTGGAGCCATTACTGCATCCACACTTAATGCTGCATATTCTCTTGAACTTGGCAATAAAATCGGATCAATACAAACCGGAAAGCAAGCAGATATTTTGATAATGGATATGCCTTCATATAAATATCTTCCTTATCATCTTGGAAGTAATTGCGTGGATATGGTTATTAAAAAAGGGAGAGTTGTATTTAACAACTCTCAAAGATAAGCCCGTTCCTGACAAGATCAGGAATCAGAGGAAGCTTAATGAGAAGTATTTACTGGATATGGGACTATGACATAGATGAGAGGACGTTTATTGATATTTTGAATCATAAAATGCATATTGGTAATTTAGACTATCTTTGGGCAACACAAAGATTATTAGAATATGCTCATTATCAAGATGTTATAAAATTATTAGGTTTTTCTAAATTTGTAAAGAGATGGCCACAGGTAAGAGACAAAATAAGGTCGGAGAGCCAACGCCGTGGGTATGAGTTTTTGCTGAAATGGCTAACAGAGTTACATCCAGAGAAGCTTAATGGATAAGAATTTTTTACCAAACAGGTGGGACGATTGCCTCATCGGTATATGTTCCAAGACTTTCAAAATATTGCGGATAAATTGGTTGAAATAGAGCATATTGATTAGTAAAAGGACTTATATCTCTTGATTAAATATGAA
>JAGGUR010000032.1 GCA_021158425.1 Candidatus Cloacimonadota bacterium
AATAAGTTTTATCCACAATTTGTTTCCCTTTATTTTCGTTAATTAATTTCTCAAAAGTTGAAAAGGCGGTTTCTGTATCCCCTAAATAAGCATAACAAATGCCAATGTTCAAATCAATTTCATTAATTCTGTCGTTAATTATTTCATCTTTCTTTAGCTTTTTGAATTGTTTCTTCGCCTTTTTGTATTGGTTTAATTTTATATAAATTTTACCAATATAAAACCTTGTATCTAACCTCATCCTTTTGGGCAGACTGTTTGAAAGAAGCTTATTAAAAGTGACCAATGAGTTATCATATTCTCCATTTTTATATTCAATTTGTGCGTATTGGAAAAGAACGTTCAGGTAGGATTCTTTTGAAATTTTTTTTTCAATTAAAGTCCGGAGAATTGCTTTTGCCTGGATATAATTCTTTTCTTCAAGATAGTATTTTGATAGACATAGATATGCTTGTTCGCGGTAAGGCATAAATTTATCATTGTTGAAAATAATATTAAACTGGGTTTTTGCTTCATCAATTTTTTTTAATTTAAGATATGTTCTTGCGAGGTATAGTTTAGTTAAAGGGTATGATGGACTTTCATTGTAATACTGTTCAATTTCCTGAAATTTTTTCAAAGCTTTTAGATAATCCTCTTGTTCAAAAAAGCATTGACCCATAAGCAGAAGAGCATCATCTGTATATTTGCTTTTTGGATATTCTTTAATTACATAAGCACATTTTGCAATTGATTTTTCAAATGTTTTTTTAATGCTTGAATTTATTTTATTATTGTTTTTTTCTTTTTGATTTACAGCTTCTGTATAGTATCTTTTGGCATTGTAAAAGGTGTTAAAATATACATCATAGTAACCACAAGAACTGATTAAGGTAAATATTATAATTAAATAGATTTTTTTCATTGGAAAATGCCTTGCCACAGACCTGCCCGCCGCTTAGCTTTGGCAGGC
Organism: Candidatus Cloacimonadota bacterium; assembly: GCA_021158425.1. Lineage (GTDB taxonomy): Bacteria > Cloacimonadota > Cloacimonadia > JGIOTU-2 > JGIOTU-2 > JAGMCF01. Next base: position 953 of record JAGGUR010000032.1, read on the forward strand.
GGGGACACAGAGACACAGAGAAAATAAATATAAACTCTCATTCCCAAGCCCCAGCTTGGGAATGATTTACAGGTTTATCCTGTTGTTGCAATAAACCGAGAAACTCATCTCTTCATTAAATCATCTCAAATTTTTATCTTCCTTTTCCTGCTATGACGCCAAGATGAGGTATCGGTTTGTCCGCCAGCTCGCTGATGAATGTTTCATCTTTATATTCTAACATGGATTAATTATCTTTTACAGTAATTCAAAGCAGAAAATTGGCGCAGCGAATTTGAGACTCGCCTCGCTGCGCACATAGTATGGTTTCTTTTCACTTATTCCAGACTCCCAACCACCTTTTCCACTTCTTCCAAAATCTCACACGATTTAACCAATTCTTTCATTCTTGTATGGTCAGCGTATAAGGGACGGTCTTCATCAAGGAAGTCTACATATTTTCTAACTACCTTTTTAGCTATTGATACTCCTTTACCTGGCTTAAAATCACGGAAGTCCAAAGCTTGTGCTGCTGCCATAAATTCTATTCCCAGCACTCCATAAGCATTATCCAAAATCTGGTCATTTTTGATAGCAGTATTCATTCCCATAGATACGAAATCTTCCTGGTCAGCCGCGGCGGGAATAGACATTGTGGAGGCTGGAGCAGATAGAATTCTTTGCTCAACTATCAAGGAACATGCGGTGTATTGACTAAGCATCATTCCCGAAAACATCCCAGCCCCTTTGGTTAAAAAGGCAGGTAATCCAATACTTAATGCAGGATTCGTTAAACGATTGAGTCTTCTTTCAGACATAACGCACACCATAGTTACAGCAGCACTTATCATATCCATTGGTAATGAAACAGGCGTTCCTTGAAAATTGGCTCCTGTGATTGTTAATTTGTATTCAGGAAAGAAAACCGGATTATCACCCACACCATTAAGTTCTATTTCTACTTGACTTTTAGCGTAAGCTACAGCATCGTGGGCTGCACCAATTACTTGTGGAGTAGAACGCATAGAATATGCATCCTGAACCTTCATTTTAAATTTGCCAGTTAGAAGGTCGCTTCCTTCTATACATTTATTTATAGCCTTGGCAGTTCTAACAGCTCCCGAAAAGCCTCTTACCTGATGTAGACGAATGTCATAGGGCTTCATATTGACATATAATGCTTCCAGTGTCATTGCACAGGCAATTTCAGCCTGTTTAAGCCAGCGATTGATATCATACAGTTGAATAGCGCTCATAGCAGTAAGTAAGTTTGAGCCATTTATAGCCGCCAATCCATCTCTGGCTTTTAATCCTGGGATAGGAATTCCTGCTCGTTCCATTGCAACTTTGCCAGGCAATCTTTCTCCTTTATAATATGCTTCACCTTTACCCATTAGCAAAAGGGCAAGTTGAGCCATTGGAGCCAAATCTCCACTTGCTCCAACAGAACCTTTCTGACATACAACAGGCGTAACACCTTTATTTAACATTTCAACAAAGGTTAGGGGTATCTCTGGTCGGCATCCTGATTTTCCTTTCGCAAGGACATTTATTCTACTTGCCATTGCTCCCCGTATATATTCAATTGGTGCCGGGTCTCCAATACCTGCTGCGTGATTATAAATCAAATACTTCTGAAATTGTTTCGTTTGCTCATCATCCAATACCACTTCAGAAAATTCGCCTATACCAGTATTGACTCCATACATAATTTCATGTTTTTGAATCTTTTCTTCCAGCATAGCACGACATATCTTAATCCTTTTCAAAGCTTCTGGATGAAGCTCAACCTTTTCATTATATCTAGCAATTTGAACCAGTTTTTCAACTGTTAATCCTGAGCCATCTAATACTATAGCCATGTTAATCCTCCAATGTAATAAATTTTTATGTTTTTAAATATAGATTTCAAACTCTTCAAATACTAAAGAGTTCTTATAAAAATATTGGTTAAAATCAGAGCGTAAAAATATCCGCTTTTTGCCTGAATTCTATTCGGAAAATAAAGGATATGCTCTTTATTTGGCAAACTTACAAGTATTTCACGGATACCTAATTTTGCTCCTGATTGTCTTAATAGAAGGCGGATAATTAGTCTTTAGAAATAATATTGCAATTTTTCTAACTTCAGAGAAGTTGAAAAAAATATTTTCATTAATGTATAGCATTTGATTTTCCATTCTATAGGCATTTATCAATGTTCAGCCTTATCATCAACTTCATTTTTTCTTTTAGAATCTCTTCTCAAGAGCAAAGGTTATTTTTTCATTTTTAGGATTAAAGTTAATATGAAAAGAAAAATCTCTTTGTGCAGATAAATTTTGGTTATATTTAGAAGTAGAGCGAACAGCCTTAATCATACTTACAACCCTATTTACAATCATAGCTCCGATAGTAAATTTTGCAAGTATCTTAAATTTGTTTTTCTCACGCCGCAACTCCCCATATCTATACCAGATATCTTTTGATGGCCACTTCCACGCATTATCTCCTTGATAAAGATTATTAGAACGGAATTCGTCGTAGTCTTCTTGACTCCATTTCTCTAAACCATAACTTTGCAATTGTGAATCTGTAAGTCCGAGTCTCCACCTGGCATATATTTCTACATTATTATTATATTCTTCACTGGAAAAGTAATGTTGAAGATCTTTGTAATATTGAGCACTGCAATTCGTAGTATTACTTCCAGAATATGCAGAGGCATATATTTTGTAGTCTCTTTCAGCCCAGTCTGCTTCTTGTAAGAATCCAAAATATCCAAGCCAGAGAATAGTCTCGCTTGCAAGACTAATAAGAGCTGAAGTGTTATTTTGGGAGTAAAATTCTCCGGCACCTGGCAATAAGGAAGAAAGCAAGGCTGCTTTTGTTTTTGACTTTAGCTGTTGTGCAGAAAGGGAAGAGAAAATAAAAAGGATAAAGATTAATGTAAATAAGAATCTTTTTTTCATTTGGCGATTACTTCTTTCTTTTATTTTTGTGTTTTTCTCTCAAAATCATATCAGCGATGGAATCATTTCAAAATAATGCACTTCTTGATAGAAGTAAATGTATCGGTAT
>JAGGUR010000016.1 GCA_021158425.1 Candidatus Cloacimonadota bacterium
GATAATTTTGATAAAGTATTATATTTTTCAAAGTTGCAATTTGCGTATCTGTGCTAACTCCACTATTAACATAAAATGTGTGAGGGTCAGGGGCACCGATGTAAGGATGATTTTCACTTCTACCAGAACTGTCGGCAGAGTGGATATAATACTGTATAGTTGTTCCATCAGGTTGAGCTGGGATGAATGCAAAGTAGCGATTGCCAGCATGGTTCATCTGAATAGCATTAAATTCATCCTCATCTGAAGTCCTCCAATAAACAAGAGTAGAATCTGAAATTATTGGCTCCCCACTATAAGGAGTGATTGTAGCTTGTACAAAATAGTCATCTGTTGTGTAAACCGTATCTTCAATAGGTGTATGCTTTATATACAACATTCCTCTATCAGTAACCCCCATAGTTCTGCAGTGAAGAGCATCTGTGGATACCCAGGAGCCAGTAAAACCAAGCACTTCGTATCCTGGCATTGCTGCTTGATATGAAGCAATTGCCTCATCATCCCAACTGCTTCCAGTTATAGGAACAAGCACTTTGTTATTCAAAATGAGTGAGTTGATATAAGGCTGAGATAAATGTGTGTAAACTCTTTCAATTTGATAAGGTGTTCCGTAGCAACTCATCTGATTTTCAAAATAGTCAACAGCAGCTTCAATTTGAGCATAGTGAGAATGGCTTGGTGAGACTTCAATAATCATAATGACATCTGGAGCGAGATATTTTGCCCAGCAATCAATATGCTCTATATATTCACCAAGTGCATCAGGCACAACATAATAAGTATTAATTCCAAGATATTCATTCATAATTGAGTCAATTTCTGCATGAGTCATACTTGGATTTTCTTGCCATACAAGGTCAGTTGAAATTGAAATTCCCTGTCCATCTGTCATATAATTTCCACCTGTATGGACAAGATTCATATTGTATACATCAATACCCAAATAACTGCCCACATGTCCCGGCACAGCATCATCATAAGGTCTGGGTCTATTATAGATAAAATCAACTATTCCTGGCTGACTTTCGCCGTTGAAAATAAACCAGGGACCATAATCTCTAATCCAATATGTATCTGTTTGACAATTAATGAACTGCACATTATTCATATTAACACCAGCATTTGACATAATAGTATAAGCATTTGACTGTTGAGATGAAGTAACCACACAGTAAACGATAACATCTTCAGCCATCTCTGCGATAATGGATGTAGAAATACCAAAAGGATATCTAATCAAAACACCTTCCATTGGCTCAAATTCTGCAGGTTGTCTTATTGGTGAAGAAGGCGGATTTGTTGGCAAAAAATCCTTGCCAATTTCGTCTTTCTTAAGCTTTTCTTCCTCCGTCATCCAGATAGGCAGACTTTCTGGATGTTGCGAAAACCATTCTTTGTCCCTTTCACTATTCTGACTTAAGGGAGAACATTTATTTTGGTTAGCAGACACTGTTACAGGACTATATAAAAAAGTTAATAAAAAAATAATTGAAATTATTCTTTTCATTGGTTACCTCCAAAAATTTTTTTTGACCTTGAAATTAGAGCAAAAAAAGAAGTCAACTTTTTCAGGCAACCAGAAACAAATTATATGAAAAACTTGATATGTTTTATGGGATGAATAATTTTTTGCTTTAATTTTGATTAAGTTTACTTTAAAAATAATATCATGAAAAATTAATTGATATAAGTGGATATCATCAGAAAGGATTTATAATTAGTAAATTCAAAGATTCAAAACGAGAAAATGATACCTTATTAGGCCCAATTGAGAGAAAATCTCTACGCTGGTTAGCAGAAAGAATGCCTAATTGGGTAACACCTGATATATTGACAATTTTGGGTTTAATTGCCTCAATTATTATTTGTGTTTTCTACTTTTTGACTAACTATAATTGGAATTTTATTTGGATAGTAAATCTGGGGTTTTTACTTAATTGGTTCGGTGATAGTTTAGACGGGACACTTGCACGATATAGAAAAATTGAAAGGCCAAAGTATGGGTTTTTTGTTGACCATATAGCTGATATTTTTGCACAATTTTTAATAGCTTTAGGTGTTGGTTTATCTCCATATATGAGATTTGATTTTGCCCTTTATGCTGTAATGGGTTATCTTATGTTAGAAATGTTAACTCACATTACTACTTATGTATGTGGTATCTTCAGAATTTCTTATGGAAAAATAGGACCTACCGAAGTGAGAGTTGTTATAATACTGATTAATACCCTGGTTTATTATATGAATAATCCTAAATTAAAAATATGGTTTTTGCAGTTGACCTTATTTGATTTATTAGCTTTTATTATTGGCACCCTATTTATAATAGGTTTTCTTATTTTCAGTATTAAACAGATAAGAATTCTTGCTATTGAGGATCCTCCTAAGAATTCTAAAATAAATAGGTAAGCATAGTGAATATAATGTTAAAAAAGGCTATGAAATTTGTTGTAAGAGGATTAGCTGGTTCAGTAGTAGACACATTCGTTTTATGGCTTCTTACCACATATCTTTTTCGTTCCTATTTTGCTACATATATACTATCTCCATCCCTATCCTTTGAAGTAGCAGCATTTAATAATTATATTATTTGCTATTTTTGGATATGGAATCATCGCGTTCAGCATAACAAAAAAGACTTCTTTCGCCGTATCCCAGCTTACAATGCAACCGCATTGATATCTTTTGGAGTAAAGTTGGTATTGTTGCTTATTATAGAACGAATTTTCCATTTTGATGTAGTTATATGTAATTTAATTGCACTATGCTTTTCAGGTTTTGTTAATTTTTTTGTTAACGAGAGAATAATCTTTAAAGAAGAAAAAATAATAATTGAAACCGCAAAAGAAGATATTGGAAAGTAACTACCAAATAAAACAAATTTTTATTTAAAAATTGAATTTTATCCGCCAGACCCGATTTATCCATTCTCCATAGGTTTACTCCGAAGGGTGAACTACGAATGACGAATCGGTCCGTCAACTGACGGATCGGAGCTGGCGGACAGACTTGGTTAAAAAATCATATCAGAAAAGTCCTATAAATACAAATTAGCACTCTTAAAACAGGAGTGCTAATTTTTTTGTTGACATTTTATTCTTTCTGTTTATATTTTATTTAGACTGATAAAAACAGTCGCAAAAAATAAATCATTTGGAGGTAAAAATGGCTATTATAAGATAC
>JAGGUR010000081.1 GCA_021158425.1 Candidatus Cloacimonadota bacterium
GTCATAAGATTTACCGATTTGCGGAATCGTCAGATATTGTCATATGCTCCTTTGGAGCGCCATATATTGTCCGAAGTTCAGCAAGTTACCTGATAATGACACACCGAAGGCGTATATGACAGCGAACGATGTGAGCGTTTTGACAGCGACTCGTCTGGGCGCGCCTGTCTAGGCTTGGCCTAGCCAAGACTGGCCGTAGCCTGAAGCATTATGACTACTTTTGACAGCGCAGCGTTATTCCTTTTCATATATTACCGCCTCATCTTTATCATCAATTTCTTTTAGGAATATTTTAACAACCTCACTTTTAGAAGTTGGGACCTTTTTCCCTACAAAATCCGCCTGGATTGGCAATTCCCTATTTCCTCTATCAATTACAACTAATAATTGAACTGAGGCAGGTCTTCCATAATCAAGGAGTGCATTCATCGCAGCTCTTGCTGTTCTGCCAGTATTCAATACATCATCTACCAGCAAAATATGTCTCTTCTCTATATCAAATGTAACAAGTGAATCTTTAATTACAGGCTGATGGTCAATATATGCAAGGTCATCACGATAAAGTGTAACATCAAGAGAGCCGACCAGGATTTTTACCTTTTCAAACTTTTCTATATAATCTGCAATCCGTTTTGCCAACTGAACTCCACGAGTATGAATGCCAACAATATATAAATCTTTACAGCCTTTATTTTTTTCAATCACTTCATTAGCCAAACGCTTTAGGATTCGTTCCAATTCCTTCTCATCTATAATCTTCTTTTTAAATTTCAAAATACCTCCAAATTGGTTAAACCAATTCAACCGATTCAACTAATTCAACTATCTTACAGAACCAATCAAATCGTGATAATGAATTTTTTGCTCATTAAGATATTTTTCTAATCCTTGAATAATATCTAAAGTTGCAAAAGGATTTACAAAATTTTGTGTTCCAACTGCAATTGCAGAAGAGCCAGCAATTATAAATTCCAGAGCATCACTAATATTCCTTATTCCACCCATTCCAATAATTGGAATTTTCACAACCTTTGCTACACGAAAAACATTTTGTATTGCAATTGGTTTTATTCCAATGCCAGAATAACCTGCAATTACATTTTTTGTTTTAGACTTTCTTGTTTCAATATCTATTGCCATTCCATAAACAGTATTGATTAGTGAAAGCACATCAGCCCCACCTTTTTCTGCTGCTTTTGCAATCTCTTCAATTGAAGTTACATTTGGCGTTAATTTTACTATAATTGTCCGTTCAGTAATTTTTCTCAAATGAGAAATTAAATTATACACAATCCCTTTATCTATTCCAAAAGCAATCCCTTCGTTTTCCACATTTGGACAGGAAATATTTATTTCATATCCATCAATATTGGGTTGCTTATCTAAATTTTTAATTACTTTGCTAAATTCCGTAATAGAACTTCCCGAGATGCTCACAATAATATTAGTATCAAATTTTTGATATTCGGGCAAATCATTCTTTATAAAATTTTCAAGTCCAGGATTTTGCAAACCAATGGAATTAAGAAGTCCTGCTTCTGTTTCTGCTAATCTTGGTGGCTCATTTCCTGGTTTTGGAAGTAAAGTAATCGTCTTAGTAACAATTGCACCAAGTTTTGATAAATCAAATAATTCTGCAAATTCTAATCCAAATGTTCCAGATGCAACTGTAACTGGATTTTTCCAGAGCATTTTACCTATTTTTATTCTTAAATCAGCCATATATTAACCGCGAATGGACGCTAATTTTTAATTCTTTGCCTTTTACCTTTTACCTTTCCATCTTTTACCTTTAATCTTTTGCCTTTCATCTTTAATCTTATTCATCCCAGACTACTGTATAACCATCAAAAACAGGACCATCTTTACATACTTTTTTATAAACCATCTTTCCATTCTCAACTATCCGAATAGCACAACCACAACAAACTCCTATTCCACAAGCCATTATTGTCTCTAACGAAACTTGCAAATCAACATTAAACTGCTTGCAAATTTCAGTAAGTTTTTTCAACATTATTTGAGGACCGCAAGCATACACAATATCTACTTGATTTTTCTGCAAAAATTGTTCAACTCCATCAGTAACAAGACCTTTTTTGCCAACAGAGCCATCTTCAGTAAAATTTATTACATTAGCAGAAAAAATATCGTCAGAACTTTTCCCTCCATGAAAGAAAACAATTTCATCTTTTGCTTTTTCTAATTTTTTTAGAAGAAAAGGAAATGGTGCGTATCCAATACCTCCACTGACAATTAGCACTTTTTTGTTTCTTGCTATTTTAAACCCATTTCCCAGTGGACCGTGAAGAGATATATTTTCTCCAATTTTTGTTTCAAAAAGATTTTTTGTTGATTCACCAACAATCTTAATCAAAAAGGATGTTTGCTTATCTTGAATATTATTGACACTAAATGGTCGTGGTAAAATAGGAAAGTTTTGTTGCGGGTTTTTTAGCCTAAAAAACTGCCCTGGATGGCATTGGTCTGCCATCTCATAATCGGAAAATGTAATGATGAAATATTTATTATTGATAAGTTCTTTTTTAAATATTGGTAAAAGTTTATAAGGCATTACTTAGCCCTTAATTGCGAAAAGTTTATCCCGACGAGTCGGGATTCGTTTTCGCACTCCGAGATTGCCCTTAATTAGTTTAAAAGGAGGAGTGCTGAAACGAGGAGTGAAACGACGAACTTTCAGCCAGAGGCTGAGCCAGATTTGTCAGGACAGCGAATCATCAAAGCGAAAAGTTCGTTCTCTTGATAAATCAAGGGAACTCGTTTTCGCACTCCAAAATTAGCTTTATTCATTTGGGTCTTCCTGGCCATTAATATTATATCTTCCAAGTAAATTTTCCATCGCAGATAGTCATTTCTATCTTCCCCCAGAATTTTTTCCCAAGGAATGGGCTGTTTTTTGACTTTGACAAAATTTCTTTTTCTGTGAAAATATATGACTTATTCAAATCAACAACAGTAATATCAGCAGGTTTTCCTTCCTCAATTTTACCAATGTCTTTATTTATAATTCCTGCAGGTCTTGAGGTCATTTTATCAATTAATTTTTCTAAATCAATAATTTTAGTTTTCACAAAATTCGTGTAAAGTGCAGGAAAAGCACTCTCAAAACCAATTACACCAAACGGTGCTTTCACAAATTCTAACTCCTTTTCGTAGTCAGAATGAGGTGCATGGTCAGTGGCAATAATATCAATAGTATCATCGAGCAAACCATTAATGAGTGCTTGTCTATCTTCTTTTGTGCGAAGAGGCGGCTTCATTTTCGTATTTGTATCATAATTCTCACACGCCTTTTCTGTAAGTATTAGATGATGCGGTGTGGCTTCAGCAGTTACTTTTATACCTTGTTTTTTTGCATGCCTGATTAAATCTACGGTTCTTTTTGTTGATGCATGAGCGATATGTATATTTGTATTTGTTACATCAGCAAGCATAATATCTCTACTAACTATAATTTCTTCTGCTAAAGTTGGTATACCCGGTAAGCCCAATTTAGTGGAGATAGAGCCATAATTAACCTGACCATCTTTAGAAAGCGAATAATCTTCTGAATGTGATATAATAGGTATTTTAAATGTGGATGCATAACGCATAACATTAAGCATAAGCTTGGCATTTTGAATACAATTTCCATCATCACTAAGAGCAACTATTCCACCCTTCACCATGGAGCCGATATTCGCAATCTCCTTTCCTTGTGAATCTTTTGACATTGCACCAATTACAAATATTTTTGTCTTTCCAACATCTCGTGCTTTACGAGTTACATAATTCACTGTAGAAATATTATCAATAGTTGGATTAGTATTTGGCATACAACAGATTGAGGTAAAACCACCTTTTGCTGCCGACTTTGCACCAGATTCAATATCTTCTTTATATGTGTAACCTGGGTCCCTGAGATGACAATGCAAGTCTACGAAGCCCGGGAAGATATATCTACTCTTGCAATCGTAAGTATCTGCAGAGTTATTAGTAATATTCGGTGAAATTTTTTTAATAAACTTTCCATCAATCAGAATATCTAATCTCTCAAATTTTTTCTCTGATGATAAATAAACCAAGCCATTTTTTAATAAAATCATAGTTTCTCCAGAAACTGGTCATTTACTCCTGCGGAGCGTCAAAAATAGTCATAAGATTCGCCAATTGGCGAATCGTCAAATGTAGTCATTTGCTGCTTCGTAGCGTCATAAGATTCTACGAATCGTCATAAGTTGTCATCTTCTAACCTTAATGACCTAATGACAGCGTAGCGTAATGACGGCTTTAGCCATTTTGACAGCGAAGCGTTTAATTAGCTTTCCCACCTAATATAAGAAAAAGCAATGCCATTCGGACTGCTACTCCATTGGTAACTTGCTCAACAATTATGCTGTTAGGACTATCAGCCACTTCTGGCAGGATTTCAACTCCTCTATTCATTGGACCTGGATGCATAATAAGAACATCATCTTTTGCATATTTCAGGACTTCTTTGCTCAGTCCATACCTTTTGGCATACTCACCCAAACCCGGGAAAAGTCCTTCTGCCTGCCTCTCTAATTGCATTCGCAAAGCCATAATGACATCTGCTCCTTCAACTGCTTTAAGAAGGTCATATTCGCATTTCGCCCCATAAACTTCCTCAACCTTTGGAGGCATTAAGGTGCGGGGTCCACAAACAGTTACTTCTGCACCCATTTTTTTTATTCCAATCAGATTTGACCTAACTACACGGGAATGCAAAATATCACCTACAATCGTAACCTTCAATCCTTTTAGTGTGCCTTTCTTCTCCCATATACTAAACATATCTAAAAGAGCTTGAGTAGGATGAGCATGCGTTCCATCTCCAGCATTAAGAACTGGTTTTTGAGAATATTTATGGACAAGCTGTGGTACACCAGGACAGCTGTGTCTTACAACATATAAGTCAATTCCCATTGCATTAAGAGTATAAACCGTATCTTGCAGACTCTCACCTTTTTTCACGGAAGAACCAATTGAAGAAAAACTTATCACATCTGCACTAAGTCTTTTTGCTGCGAGTTCAAATGAGATTCTGGTTCTTGTGCTGTCCTCAAAAAAGAGTGTTGCAATTGTTTTTCCGTGAAGAGTTGGAATTTTCTTGTAATCCCGTTTATTGATTTCTTTCATTACTTTGGCAGTTTCAAATATCGTTTCTATCTCTTCAACAGAATATGCGTCCAAATCGTAAAGATTTCTACCTGTAA
>JAGGUR010000108.1 GCA_021158425.1 Candidatus Cloacimonadota bacterium
AAGACACTTTATACAATGTTTTTTAACAGTTCTCTAAGAACACGAAGCACTTTTGCTGCTGGAATTCAACAGCTTGGCGGTTATCATATAGACCTTGAACCAGGAAAAACATACATACCTGCACGAAAAGGATATGAAATTCCATATAAAACAGAAAGAATTTGTGATGTCGCACAGGTTCTAAGTAGAACAGGTGACGCTATTGCAATAAGAATGTATGGAAAAGCCTCAAATTGGATTTATGGTTTTGCTCATGAAACTTTAAAAGAATTTGCATATTATGCAGATATTCCTATTATAAATATGGAAGATGATGTTTATCACCCATGCCAGGCTCTTGCAGATATGCTGACAATAAAGGAAAAATTCGGTCAGTTCAAAGGACTAAAATTTGTGATAAGCTGGGCTTATTCAGGTTCTACTGCAAAACCATTTGCTGTTCCGCAAAGTCTTGCTCTTGCCCCTTCGCTTTTGGGAATGAATGTTGTCTTAGCGCGTCCAAAAGGATTTGAACTTGACCCTAAAATTATAAAAAAATGTAAGGAATATGCAGAAATGAACAATAGCACATTTGAAGAGACTGACAATATGGAGGATGCTTTTAAAGGAGCACAAGTGGTTTATCCTAAATCCTGGGGAGCACTTGATTATTTTGCTAAAGTAAATGAAAATGGTAAAATTGTAAAACACGAAAATCTGGATGGTATGAAATCTCTTTTCGAAAAAAATAAAGATTGGATTTGTGATGAGAAGAAAATGGAATTAATTGATAAGAATGGAATTTATATGCACTGCTTACCTGCAGACCGCGATATGGAAGTAACTGATGCTGTGATTGACGGTCCTCAAAGTGTAATTTATGATGAAGCGGAAAACCGTTTGCATGCACAGAAAGCTATAATGGCACTTATTATGGGTGGAAGATTATAAATTGAGATTTTAAAACTTGACAACTAAATGGTGGAATAAATTAAGTCTACTAAATTTATATGAATATATAAAAATAGTAGGATTAAAATGCTAAAAAATAGAAAAATAATAAGTTCAATAAAACGGTATTTAGAATTCCCAGAAGCAATTATACTTATCGGTGCCAGACAAGTTGGGAAAACTTCTATTATGAAATTGCTTCAAAATGAACTTCAAACTGAATACGACACATTTTTCTTTGATTTAGAATATCGGGAACTATTTGAACAATTTAATAGGAATTTTACAGAAGTCCTGAATTTTCTTTATGAAGAAGGTGTAGATAAGAACAGCAAAAATTTCATTTTTTTAGATGAAATTCAATATTTAGACGACCCCTCAAATCTTATTAAACTTTTAGTTGATAATCATCCTGAAATCAAAATAATTGCTTCAGGTTCATCTACCTTGCAGATAAAGCATAAATTCAAAGATGCACTGGTTGGAAGGAAAATTGAATTTCAGATATTACCGCTCGATTTTGAAGAATATCTACAATTTAGGAATGAAAAAAAATATCTACAGCTTTTGAAAAGGAACAATATAACCTCGTTAAATCAGCAGCGAATCGAAACCATTTTTTTTGATTTTCTTACTTTTGGTGGTTTTCCACGCATAGCTTTGACACCATCAAAAAAAGATAAGGAAAAGTTACTTAACGAAATTGTTCAAACCTATATTTTCAAAGATATTTCCTATCTTTTTAAAATAGAAAATCTGCAAGCTTTTAATCTACTTTTAAAATTATTAGCTAATCAATGTGGCAAACTTCTAAATCTTCAGCAAGTTCAAAACGATTTGAGAATTAACCGACAAACTCTGGAAAGATACCTTTTTGTTCTGGAAAATACTTTTATCATAAAAAGGATATTTCCCTTTTTTTCAAATAAATCAACTGAGATTTCTAAAATGCAAAAACTTTTTTTTCTTGATAATGGAATTAGAAACATTCTGCAAAGAAATTTTAGTTTAATCCAAAACCGGAATGACAGAGGAGAGTTATTAGAAAATGGAATTTATACCGAGCTGCAGAAAAACATTGATTTATTGGATGATATAAAATATTGGCGAACAAAATCGGGCAATGAAGTAGATTTTATTATTGATGGAGAGAAGCAATATGCTATTGAAGTTAAGTGGCAAAACTATAAATATAATTTACTTCCAAACGGAATAAAATATTTTCAGAAAAAATACCATCCAGATAAATCGTTTTTAGTTCATCAAGGCGAATATGTAGAAAAAGAGAAAATGACAATGATTCCACACTATAAAATAGGTTACTGGCTTTCACAAAAGAAATAAAAGGGAGGGTATAAATGTTAATAGATATAAAAGGAAAAGATATTATTTGCACTCAAGAGCTACCGGTGCAAGAAATTAAAGCCATCTTAAAATTAGCAAAAGAGATGAAAGCTGATAGATACAGCAATAAATATAATCAATTATTAAAAGATAGAACTTTTTTGATGTTCTTCTATAATCCATCCCTTAGAACCCGTATCTCCTTTGAAGCTGCTGCAACAGAGTTGGGTGGTCATGCACAATTTCTGGAGCCCAAAACAATGCGATTGAGAAAAACCAGTGGCGGAGTAGAAGTTCAAGCTGGTGAAACTATTGAAGATGCTGCTAAAGTTCTTGATAGATATGCTTGCGGGGTAGGAATTAGAATTTTGGAAACTTCTGTAGAAAATTACGGTGAGGGTGATGCTCTTCTCAGAGAATATGCAAGATATATGAACGCTCCTGTCATCAATATGGCAGATGATAAGTATCATCCCTGCCAGGGTCTTGCAGATATGATGGGAATGCAGGAACACAAAGGTGATTTGCAAGGAAAAACTGTGCTTATGACATGGGCTCATGGGAGTTTGGCTCGCTCGTATTGTTCAGTTCATGAAAATCTTTTAATTACTTCTCGCTTAGGAATGAATGTCCGATTAGCTTTTCCAAAAGGTTATG
>JAGGUR010000155.1 GCA_021158425.1 Candidatus Cloacimonadota bacterium
GAAAAACTTTATGGAAAGCATATTTTAAACATTAATTCTACCTATCAGGGCGGAGGTGTTTCGGAAATGCTTGTCTCACTTGTACCATTGATGAATAACATTGGGCTTGATGCAGGTTGGAGAATACTCCATGGGAGTCCCGATTTTTTCACAATAACTAAAAAATTTCACAATGGGCTTCAGGGTGCTGAAATAAATTTATCAGAGATGAAAAAACGCCTATATACCCAGACGAATGAGAATTTTTCCACTTTTACACACATAGACCACGATTGCGTGATAATCCATGACCCCCAACCTCTCCCCCTTATAAGATTTTATAAGAAACGACAGCCATGGATATGGAGATGCCATATTGACCTCTCCGACCCACAAAAGGACTTATGGAATTATCTTAAAACCTTTTTGCTTAAGTATGATGTCGTTATTGTCTCAAGTGAGAAATATAAAAAACCTGAACTCCCAGTAGAACAAAGGATTATATCTCCAGCAATTGACCCACTCTCTTTGAAAAATAAGAAACTTAATAACGAAGATATTTTAAAACTTATCAAAAAAGCCCGTATTCCAACTGATAAACCTATCATTACTCAAGTTTCAAGAATGGACCAATGGAAGGACCCGGAAGGCTTGCTGGAAGTATTTAATTATGTGAAAGAGAAAGTAGATTGCCGATTAGTTTATTGTTATAACACTGCGCCAGATGACCCGGAAGGTATGATGATATACACAAGAGTACATCGTAAAGCCAAAAAATTGATAGAAAAGGGAGAGGTAATATTTGTTATTGGTAACAATGATGTGCTAGTAAATGCTATCCAGAGGTTCTCTACTGTAATCGCTCAAAAATCTATAAGGGAAGGATTTTGCCTTGCAGTTACCGAAGCCCTTTGGAAAAAGAAGCCAGTGGTTGCATCCAATGTGGGTGGAATACCATCTCAAATAAAAGATGGCGAGAACGGTTTTTTGCTTGAGCCTATGAATGCAAAAGGGTTTGCAGATAGAATTGTTAGAATTCTGCAAAACCCAAAACTTGGTATAGAGATGGGAAAGAAGGGGAAAGAATTTGTTAGAAAAAATTTTCTCATTACAAGACTTTTATCAGATTATTTAGACTTGTTAAACGATGTGTTATAATAGATAACGAATATCAGTGTTTGCAGAAGGACCCCAACTCTATGTCACAATCGCATCTTTAGGACACACATCAACACAAATACCGCATTTGATGCATTTCTCCTCATTAATTTTGTGTGGCTTTTTTAATTCACCCTCAATTGCATCAACGGGGCATTTTTTAGCACAAATAGTACAGCCAATACATTTCTCTTCTATTATTCTCGGTTGGGGATGTATTTTTATTTTATCAACAATTGCATGCGTAGGGCAAACCTCAGCACAGATACCACAGACTACACATTTATCATAATCTATAATAGCTAAATTATTTTCAATGCTTATGGCATTGACAGGGCACTTTTTTGCACAAATTCCACAGCCAATACAAGCAGTTTTGTTTCCACATTTGGTTTTTGCTTCTTTCCCCTTATCTTGAGATTTGCACAGTACATTTACCTTTTTACTTATAGGAATGAGTTGGATTAGATTTTTAGGGCAAGCTTCAACACAGTTTCCACAACCCGTGCATTTATTTTCATCAATAGTTCTCATATTGTTATCGTCAACAGTTATAGCATCAAAGGGACAGGCACGGACACAATCATTGTATCCTAAACATCCATATTCACAGAGATTTTGTCCTTCAGAAAGTATTACTGCAGCCTGGCAGGTTTCAATACCTTTGTTTTCAAATTTCAAGAAGGTGTTATCCATCCCTCCGCTCTGGCATTGAATAACAGCAATTTTTCTTTCTTTTGTACTTACCTTTATGCCCATAATTTTTGCAATTGTTTTAGCGACTTTATCTCCGCCGGGAGCACAAAGGGTTATTTCAGCACCAGACCTTACAATTGCTTCAGCATATCCAGAACAGCCTGGAAACCCACAAGCACCACAGTTTGCCCCGGGAAGAACTTCTTCTATTTGCTTAATTTTTGGGTCAATCTCTACATGGAATTTTTTTGATGCAATAGCAAGTCCTATACCAAAAATAATTCCCAAACAGCCTAAAACAATTATTGTTGTCAGTATCATGTAAAACTCCTATTTAGCCACAAAAACACACAAAAGAGCACAAAACTAAATTCCTCTGTATTTTCTTGTGGGTAACGGTTTTTTTTAATTATATTTCTTTTGTGTAATTTTTGTGTTATTTTGTGGCTTATCAAATCTTTAATCCGGAAAATCCAAGAAATGCCAGAGCCATACATCCAGCAACAATAAAGGCAATTGGCATTCCCTTAAGAGATTTTGGCACATTGGCAAATTCCAATCTTTGTCTGATTCCGGCCATCAAAAGTAAGACAAGTGTAAAACCAATACCTGCTGAAATACCATTAACTATGGATTCCAAAAAATTGTAGTTTTCGTTTATATTAAGAATTGAAACTCCCAGAACTGCACAGTTTGTAGTAATTAAAGGGAGATAGATACCAAGTGCTTTATAGAGTGTTGGGACTGTCTTTTTTATTACCATTTCTACAAACTGCACAAGCACAGCAATACTCAAAATAAAAGTTATTGTTCGCAAAAATGTGAGGTCAAATCCGAAGATGCTTGTTGCAGGATTTAAAAGAAAGTTGTAAATCAACCATGTGATTGTAGAAGCCATAGTCATCACAAAAATAACTGCCATTCCCATTCCCAGAGCAGAGTCTAATTTTTTTGAAACCCCAATATACGGACAAAGTCCCAAAAAACGTACAATTACAAAGTTATTAATAAAAATTGAACTAACTATAATAACAAATAATCTTGAAAATTCCATTTACTCTCCTGATTTATGCTTTTTATTCTTTATTAGATTAATCAGTCCCATTAGAAGGGCTATTGTAAAAAACGCACCTGGAGGTAGAATTGCAACAATCATCGGTTTATAGGAAGCAGGCAAAATAGATATGTTATAAATTGTTCCCGAACCTAAGAATTCACGAATTACAGCAATTATTACTATAGCCAATGTGAACCCTATGCCCATTCCAATAGCATCTAAAATAGATTTTCCTACATTGTTCTTGCTTGCAAAAGCTTCTGCACGACCAAGTATTATACAGTTTACAACTATAAGCGGGATAAAGATTCCCAGACTTTTATGTAAAGATGGCACATAAGCATGCATAACCATATCAACCATTGTAACAAAAGATGCAATCACAAGAATGTAACATGGAATACGGATTTTATTTGGGATAAAATTTTTTAGAAGTGATATAAATATATTTGAAGAAAGTAGAACAAAAGTTGCGGCAGCACCCATTCCAATAGCATCATTAACAGATGTACTTACGGCAAGAGTTGGACAAAGCCCCAAAGCCATAACAAAAACAGGATTCTCTTTTATTATTCCTTTAGTGAGTTCACCAAATGCTTTCATATTTCTCCTTTATACGGCCACAGACCTGCCCGCCGCTTCGCTTTGGCAGGCGGGGACACGGTGGACACAGAGATAATATTTTAATTTATTTAATTTTGCCATGATTTTCAAGTTTCCTTTTTATCGCTATAAACTTTTCTCTTATTGAGTTGGTAACGGTTCTTGTAGTAATTGTTGCCCCTGTTATAGATATAATATTTCCACCATCTTTATCTACGAAGATTGTTTCTGGATTCTTATTTTTGAATTTTTCTGCAAATTTTGGCTTAGAGCAATTAGCGCCTAATCCTGGTGTTTCTTGTTGCGAAATAATTTTGATACCAGTTATCATAAGTAAAGTATCAACTCCAACCATTGTTTTTACTGTGCTGCCATAGCCATATTTTGCACATTTAAAAATATATCCAACAAGTTTATTTTTACGAGAACCTTCATAATATAATATGTTATCATTTTCACAAACAGGTTCAAACTTATCAGCCAAAGGCAAAACCTCTTTTCTTGCATTTTCTTCTTCTATTCTATTGTTTTCTGCAATAATAGGGTCAGTTTTATAATAGATTGAAGCCAA
>JAGGUR010000100.1 GCA_021158425.1 Candidatus Cloacimonadota bacterium
AAGACACATCCATAACATAAACATAACAGAAGAGAAAACAAAGGCATAAGGAGAATTCAAGGCATCTAATACAATTTCAACAGCTAATACTGGTACCAGACCTGGCAGGATTATTTTTACCATTTCTTTTCTTTTCTCTCTATTCATAGGCGGAAGTAACAATTCCTTGAACAAGGGTATTGCTTTAGCAAAAATTGGGAATGAAGTCACAACAACAACTATTACTCCCAATACATATAATCCCTTCATATTACCTCGTAGTAATTTTAGTTAAAATTAAAATATAAGCAGAATTCTATATTAACCTTAAAGTTTTTTATTCTCGGGTCAATCGGGTCCACAAACAAAGTCTTCTGTTTTTTATACACCACAAATCCTGGCGGACTTTTTCTTGGTTTGGAAACATATCTAATCTTTGTGAAATCAACTGGTACATTAGTTGAATGTTTTGCTTTGCTGAAATATGCAGCAATGCTTGCTGCAAAATTTTTAACTTTCGGAGGTATATCTCTTAATCTTTCTGGATTACGAACAATTATATGTGCACCATGATAAATTCTGCTGTGGAAGAACCAATCATCTAATTTTGCAAATTTGGTTGTGAGTTCATCATTTTCACGGTTATTTCTACCAACAAAAATATCCCATTTCCTTCCTTCTGCCTCAATTGAAAACCTGCGAAATAATCGTTTCTCAAGGGCTTTTTTCTTTCTTGCCCTCTTTTCTTCTTGTAATTTATACAATTCTTCAAAGTTTTCACATTTTTCTACATAAGCTATTTTATCTAAAATATTTTGGAGCCTCTTCTTATTTACCTCAATTTGTGCTTGCAATTTTACCATTCCCGATTTTGCTTTCTTATATTTTTTGAAATAATGCTCCATATTCTTTTTCGGACTTAATTCTTCATTTAAGGGAATAACGATTTGTGGTGCATTTTCTTCAAAATAATCAGTTACCCCAATCTCTTTCTGTCCTCTTTTGATTTTACCAAAATTTACTTTAAGAAGTTCGCCAAATTTTTTCCATTTTTTCACCTTCTTCATCTCGTGCAATTCAACTGATTCCTTTGCAATGACCTTTTCTATCCCGTTTGCCTGTTTTTGTAAATTATGTAGAATTGTATTTTTCAACTGAGTAAATATTATCTTCCTGCATTTTTCTTGATAATAAAATTTAAAAGCATCATTGATAGAAGAAAATCCTTGCGAATTTTCCGTTTCTATTAGAGATAAATATTTTTCTTCTGGATTATAAAATATTACATGTCTGATGTCCCTGTTGGAGCCCTGTTCTCCTGAACGGGGGTTATTGGAAATCTTATCTAATTTATCCGATTCTGGAGAATCGGGCTCCAAAGCTTTTACCTTATTTTTTATTTGAGAGATAATCTTCCAAAAATCTTCTACTGTCATTTCTGGGATAAATTCATCTTTAAGGAATTTTGGTATATTGCTAAAATATTGTATAAAATCCTTCCATTCTTGTGGAAGTTTATCCCCTATCAGATTACAAAGCTCTTTTTTTTCTAATTCTAAAATATAAGGTTTATTAATTTGTGGTGGAGGTTGATATTCAAGTGCAGGAAGAATCTGTCTAAACCTACTTTCTGAAAAACCTATTCTCTTATGAGAATCTAATATAATCCATTTCTCATTCTCATCCTGTCTTGTTAAAATCAGATTTTCATAACGATTTATCAATTCTATGATAAGTTTATACCTTATTTTCCCACCATCAATATCCTTCTTTTGAAAGTAAATTGATATTATTTTATCATTTTTATAGATAGAAATTTTTTCTATTATACTTCTGTAAAGATGCTTTGAAAGAAGTTTTGTAAATGTGGTTTCAATTTTGGGGTTTATTTCTTTATCAGAAAAGAAGCAGAGAGGCTCTCCTGAAAATAAAGAGATATTAAGATAACTGTTGTTGAATTCTAAAATGTATTTTCCCCCATCCCAAAAAACATCTCTGAATCGGCTATTTACAACTTGCTTGGAAGTTTCATCTACCCATAATTTTAGAAATAAAAAATCCATCTTATTGCCAATACCTCAAAGTATCTTTTAGCCACAAAGACACAATCCCCGCGTCCGCGGGGACACAAAGAAGAACATATACTTTAAAAATGTTTAAGAAATGAATAAATCCTGATAAAATAGTATTAGTAATATCTATGTTTATACACAAACTAACTAGAGTTGACCAAAAATTATAATCTCTAATAATTTTAGTGGCTTTGTGGCTAAATTTTTACTTTCCTAATATTCCCCAGAGCACACCAGCAGCAACGGCAGAGCCAATAACTCCTGCAACATTGGGAGCCATTGCATGCATCAAAAGATAGTTCTTCTTGTTGTATCTTTGCCCTTCATTTTGAACCACTCGGGCAGAATCTGGCACTGCAGAGACCCCGGATGCACCAATCAAAGGATTGATTTTCTGTTTTAAAAATAGGTTCATAAGTTTTGCAAATAATACCCCGGCAGCGGTGGCAATACAAAATGATAAGGCTCCCAAAACAAAAATCTTTAATGACTTATTAGTTAAGAACACACTTGCTTGAGTGCTCGCACCTACTGCTATTCCGAGCAATACAGTAACAACATCAATTATTGTATTCCTGGATACACATGCCAATCTTTCAGTTACTCCACTTTCCTTTAATAAATTTCCAAAAAACAGCATTCCCAAAAGTGCAACAGCTCTTGGTGCAATGCTGACTGTAATTAAGAAGGATACGATGGGAAAGATAATTTTTTCTTTCTTACTTACGATTCTTGGGGATTTCATTTGAATCACTTTTTCTCGTCTGGTAGTCAGTAATCTCATAATTGGCGGTTGAATAATTGGCACTAATGCCATATATGAATAGGCAGCAATTGCAATGGGTCCCAACAGATGTGGTGCTAATTGAGAAGACAGAAAAATTGAAGTTGGCCCATCCGCCCCACCTATAATACCGATAGAACCGGCTTCTGGCAAAGAGAATCCTAATAACACTGCACCAACAAAAGTTGCAAATATTCCAAACTGTGCAGCGGCTCCTAATAAGATTAGCTTTGGATTGGCTATAAGTGTACTAAAATCAGTCATTGCTCCAATGCCTAAAAAAATCAAAGGAGGGAAAATCCCTGTCTTTACCCCAAAGTAGATATAACTAAGAACTGAACCTTTGTCATAAACGCCACCAAAAGTTCCTGGCATATTACCTAAGATAATACCAAATCCAATTGGAATAAGAAGAAGAGGTTCATACTTTTTAACGATACCAAGTATAATAAAAAATATTCCTATCGCAAGCATTATCGCATTTGTATAATGGAAATGTGCAAAAGCAGTGGTTTTAAAAAAACTAAATAACTCGGTCATTTGTTTTCCTTAATATCTACCAATACTTGGTCTTCCAGAACAGATTCTCCCTTTTTAATATTCACCTTATTAACAATTCCATTTACAGTTGCAGCTATTTCCGACTCCATTTTCATCGCTTCAAGAATTACCACAGTATCACCGGCAGAAACCTCATCACCTTCTTTAACAAGCACATCAACAATAATCCCCGGCAAAGGAGACCTAACCTGACCGGGTTTACTAAATGCTAAGTCAGCTTTCCCACTAAGGGTTGGAGGTATTGTCAATACCCTTTTTGGCCTTTCAAAATGCTCTATCTGTTTACCAAATTCATGCTCCATTTTAACTTTATAAATTATTCCATTTATTTCAATTTTAGCATTTATGCCATCATACTCAACGACTCTGCCTTCAAATTTTTCGCCATTGATTTCCAGCTTATAGGTTTTCATAAATATTCCTGTTTATCAATCTAAGTTATTTTTTAAAATATTTTGTTGGCCTGCTCTTTATATTTCTCCAATATAGATAATTTGACATCAATAATTTTGATACTTGCTGCCATTGGCTTGTCTTTGTTCTATTCATAGTTAGAAGCATTTTGCTCTGAGTCTCAACTTCATTCTCATATAAAAAGATTATTGTAATTGCTGCAGCCTTTATGTTATGGTCTATTGGCGGGGATGTAAGCCTTTTAGATATATGAGAAATTGAAACAAGTTTCTTGGAGATAGATTTGGTTGACCTTTCTATTGGATTCTCTTTAGTCTGAAAATAACAAAAAAGTTTTATTATTAATGATATAATTGCTAAACTTGCAAATACAATAATCATTCCAACCAGAACTATGTTGAAAACAAGTTGAGTATTTTCTTCTTTTGATTGAAATTCTTCAGGCATCTTGTTTTCAAATGGAAGATGGTTGGATTTTGTATCTAATTTTATAGATTCTATTTGCTTTTCTGAGCCATACACAAAGTTTGTGCAAATCAGATTATCATACAAACTAAACAGATACAAAATGACTGTTATAAGCAGTAAAATATCAACAATTTTTTTCATATGTAAATACTTTCTAACCACAAAGACATCCATCCTCCGAAGTAGAACTTCTACGGAGGACGGACGAAGACACAAAGAAAAAAATATAAACTCTCATTCCCATCCGTCTTGGCTCGGCCAAGCCGAGACAGAAGCCCTTCCTCCCGATTATATCGGGGGGGATTGGGAATGCTTAAATCGGATCTGGCGAATGAATCGGGAGCGGGATGTATGTTTCATATAAAATTAAAGCGGGATATTACCATGTTTTTTGGCAGGGTTAGAATCTCTTTTGGAAGCAATCATTTCCATTGCTCGTATAAGTCGTGCTCTGGTTTTTGCAGGTTCAATAATATCATCAATATAACCCTTTTGTGCAGCCTGATAAGGAGTAGCAAACTTTTCTCTATACTCCTCCTCTATTTTCTGTAAATATTCTTCTGGATTATCAGCTTTCTTTGCTTCTTTTCTGAATATAATCTCAACTGCACCTTTGGGACCCATAACCGCAATCTCTCCTGTTGGCCATGAATACATCAAATCAGCTCTTAAATGACGACTATTAAAAACACAATATGCGCCTCCATAAGCTTTTCTAACAATAATTGTGATTTTAGGAACAGTTGCTTCGGCAAATGCATAAAGTATTTTAGCTCCTTCCTTAATAATTCCCCCATGCTCTTGTTTCAAACCAGGAAGGAAGCCTGGGACATCTTCAAAACAAATTAATGGAATATTAAATGCATCACAAAAGCGGATAAATCTTGCTGCTTTTTTTGATGCATTTATATCCAAACAACCTGCTAAATACTTTGGTTGATTTGCAACAATGCCAATAGAATGTCCATTCAAATGTGCAAATCCAATAACAATGTTCGGGGCAAAGTATCTTGCAACTTCTAAAAACTCTCCATTATCAAAAACGCTTTTTATAATATCAATTATATCGTATGGCTTACTGGGGTCGTCCGGAACAATACTATTTAGATTTTCACAATATCTATCAACCGGGTCAGAACAAACTTCAACAGGTGGGTCTTCAAGATTATTATTGGGAATGTACCTAAGAAGATTTCGTATTAACTTATATGTTTCCTCTTCAGTTTCAGTAACAAAATGGCAAACGCCACTTTTTTGTGCATGAACCATTGCACCGCCCAGCATTTCTGTACTTACATCCTCATTAGTAACTGTTTTCACTACTTTGGGACCGGTAACAAACATATAACTGTTCTTTTTATCCATTATGATAAAATCAGTAATAGCTGGTGAATAGACAGCCCCACCAGCACAGGGTCCTACAATAGCAGATATTTGTGGAACAACTCCTGAAGCCATCACATTTTTCAAAAATATATCAGCATATCCGGCAAGCGAATCAACACCTTCCTGAATTCTTGCTCCGCCAGAATCATTAAGACCGATAATCGGAGCTCCCATTTTCATTGCCATACTCATAACTTTACAGATTTTCTCAGAGACCATTTTTGAAAGTGACCCACCAATAACCGTGAAATCCTGTGCGAAAACATAAACTAAACGACCATCAATCGTTCCACATCCTGTAACAACACCATCACCAGGATATTTCTGCTTTTCCATCTCAAAATCTGTACAATGGTGTTGAACAAACATATCAAATTCTTCAAAACTATCTGAATCAAGTAATAATTTAATTCTTTCCCGTGCTGTTAACTTTCCTTTTTTGTGCTGGGCTATTATCCTTTTCTCTCCACCACCTAATAAAGCTTCAGCTCTCTTTGCTCTTAATGTTGCTAATCTTTCTGCTCTGTTCATTTTAATCCTCAAAATTAATATAAAAATATTACATAAATTTTATGACTTTATAGTTTTAACAATAAAGTCTTTGTTTTTTGCAAAGAAATTTATAAACATCATTTTAATCAAGAATTTCATCTAATTAGTGTTTGTCCGTAAACTCTGAAAACCTTGCAAATGGTCGAAGACCTTCGCAATGGTTGAAGTACATACAACCATTACGGAGGTTTCGCATCGGTCTCGGCCAATCTTGGCTCCCGATAAATCGGGAGACAGGCGCCCAGACGGAAAGGTCGTTCTACAGATATTGACACAGTTCAAGCAAGACGCCATTCGTAGATTTTGGATGAACAAATGTCATTTTGCTTCCATGAGCACCTTGTCTTGGAGTAGGGTATATTAAACTAACTCCAGAATTTTTCAGAGATTCTATCTTTTTCTCAATATCTTCAACTTCTATAGCTAAATGATGTATTCCTTGTCCATGTTTTTGAAGGAATTTTGAGATTGGACTATCTGTCCTGCTCGGTTCAAGTAACTCAATTCTGCTGTTTCCAATTTCTATAAAAGCTACCCGCACCTTTTGAGAAGGAACTTCCTCAATATCTGAAACTGTAAAACCTAATTTTTTATAAGTATTTATTGCTTCGTCAAGATTCTTTACCGCAATTCCAATGTGGTCAATTTTCATCTGAAAATA
>JAGGUR010000050.1 GCA_021158425.1 Candidatus Cloacimonadota bacterium
AAATATTCAGATAATCTTGAAGAAGTTGTTAACTGGATGCAAGAAAGCAAACGCAAAGGTGAAGCAACTTCTATCGGATATTACGGCAATGTTGTTGATTTATGGCAATATCTCGTTGATAATCATATTGATGTAGAATTAGCATCAGACCAGACTTCCTGCCATGCTGTTTACGAAGGTGGTTACACCCCGCAAGGCGTAACTTTTGAACAAGGAAGAGAACTGCTTAAAAAAGATTTGAATGCCCTTAAACAAAAAGTAGATGCATCTTTAAAGAAACAGTTTGAGTTAATCAAGATTATGACTGAACGAGGAACTCATTTCTGGGATTATGGAAACAGTTTTATGAAGGCAGTTTTTGATGCTGGTGTAAATGAAATTTCAAAGAATGGAAGAGATGCAAAAGAGGGCTTTATCTTTCCATCTTATGTGGAAAATATTATGGGTCCTATCTGCTTTGACTATGGATATGGACCTTATCGTTGGGTTTGCTTAAGCGGAAATCATAAAGATTTGGTGAAAACTGATAAAGCTGCTGCAGAATGTATTGACCCAAACAGAAGGGCACAAGATAGGGATAATTATTATTGGATAAAAAACGCAGAGCAAAATAAATTAGTGGTTGGTTCCCAAGCACGAATTCTCTATGCAGATGCTGAAGGTAGAGTAAAAATCGCATTAAAATTCAATGAAATGGTTAGAAATGGAGAAGTTGGACCAATTATGATTGGTCGCGACCACCACGATGCTGGCGGGACTGATTCTCCATTTCGCGAAACAGCTAATATCAAAGATGGCAGCAATGTTTGCGCCGATATGTCTATACACTGCTTTGCTGGGAATGTTGCGAGAGGAATGACAATGGTTGTAGAAAGCAACGGCGGTGGAGTTGGAATTGGCAAGGCTTTCAACGGCGGTTTCGGACTTGTCCTGGATGGAAGCAAAAGAGTTGACAGGATAATCAAATCGGCTTTGGATTGGGATGTGATGGGTGGAGTAGCTCGCAGAGCCTGGGCAAGAAATTCTCACGCTATTGAAACTGCTATTGAATGGAATAAGAAAAATCAAGGGAAAGGGCAAATAACCATCCCCTTTATCCCTGAATCCAAATTTATAGAAGAATTGGTTGAAAAAACTTTTAAGAAATAGGGAGATTATGGAGTAGCTCCCAATTCCTGAGCCCCCCAATTTAATTGGGGGCAGGAACGGGCTTAATTGGGAGGTCTCTCGCCGTATTTAGTTCCGATATATCGGAACTACTCCAAATAAAATAAACAAAAGGACAAAACAATGAAAAGTAAATATGTAATAACAATCCTTGGAATCGCTCTAATTTTAGTCACTATCTCTTGTGGAAAGAAGACAACAGAGATTGAATCTGATAATTTTGGAGTAATACTGGACTCATTGTTTTATTCAACTATTCAAGAAGCTATTGATTTAGCTGACAGTTGTGACACTATTTATCTTACAGAAGGAATTTATGCAGATGATGGTGATAAAAATCTTACCTGGGATGGAGATGAAAAACATTTGACTATCACTCTTGCTGATGATGCCGAGTATGCTATTATTGAATGTAATGGAAAAGGAAGTGGTTTCGTATTTAAAAGCACTCATCAGAATACTTCAGATGTCGTGGATGGCATTACTATAAGAAATTGTAGCAGTTTTGATGATGCAGGAATTTATTGCGAATGGACATCTCCAACCATAAAAAATTGCACCATCTCCGGTTGCGATTGGTGTGGAATCTATTGCGATAATGCAGACCCAATAATTGAAAATTGTGAAATCTTAAATAATAAAGAGGGAATTATGGCAAATAATGAATCAAGTCCATTAATCAAACTTAATATTGTCCGAGGAAATGGGCTTGATGGTATTTTTGTTACAGGTGATTCATATCCTTCAATTATCAATAATCTTATTATTCATAATAAACGAGGTATTTATTGCTCATACGGACGAGCATATATGGTAAATAATACTATTGCAAATAATTCTGTTTGGGGAATTAATTATATCAATGATACTCCTTCTAATATGATAAACAGCATAATCTGGGATAATGGAAAAGGTTTTGCAACATCCAATATTAATGTTTTAGTAAAATATTCCTGTGCTCAAGATTCATTTCCTTCAGTTAATCCTGATTTATTAGGAAACATTTATAAGAATCCGCTTTTTGTATTTTCTGGTGAAGATTATCATTTGCCAAGATTAAGTCCTTGTGTAGATACTGGTGACAGCACTGCAGTAACATGGGGAGTTGACTTAGATGGTAATAATAGAATTGCTGGAGAGACAGTTGATATGGGGGCTTATGAGTGGTAGAGAGATAGAAAATCTTGAGTTATCCCGATACATCGGGATGACTTAAGATGTATTGACATATAACGAAACTTAACTCATCCCGATAAACCGGGATAAGTCAAGTTTCATAAAATTACCACTTCTCATAATGCACAATTTCCTCTAGACTTTTCCTCCTTTTACTTCCAGCAAAAGCCTTAATTACTTTTCCATATAACCCTTCCTTTTCTGAAGGATAACCAAAAGGACTGAGGGCAACCACCTTTATATTTTCTGGAATTTCAAGAATCTGTTTTACTTTTTCTTCATTAAAAGCACCAAGCCAGCAAGAGCCAATTCCCATTTCGTATGCTGTTAACACCATTTGTTGAAATGCAATTGCAGTATCAACTAAATAGTAATGCTGTCCATTCATAAATCCACTTTCCTTTGGATTTGCACAGACAACTATAACCACTGGTGCATCTTTAATAAAAAAATTGGCTTTGCTTATTAATCCTGATTTCAAGGCAAGTTGATGAATTTTTTCCTTATCTTTTACAACGACAAATCTCCAGCATTGCTTATTCTGCCAGGATGGCGCTAATCTGCCTGCTTCCAAAATTATATTTAGTTTTTCATCTTCAATATCTTTTGTAGAATACTTTCTAATACTTTTTCTTGATTTGATAACATCAAATACTGTCATTTTTACCTCTTATTTTACTACAATCCTTTTGTAACTTCCCGAGAAATCGGGATCCTCAATTGAGTATAGAACAAGTGAGGTTACTTGTGTTACAATAATAGCTCATCACCTCTCAAATGATGTAAAAGTTGAAAAAAACTTTTTACTAGAGTTAGTGCTTTAGAAAAAAAGATTTATTTTTTGACAAGTTTTTCAGATTTAAATAAATGAATTTGCTATTATAAAAAACGAAATAAAATAGAAGCAGTTGCTAAGGATGTGAGGTTTTCCTATATAAAGGCAATTGCCGAACAGTGTCTCAAAGCACAAATTGTTTTTGATAAATTCCCCATTGGAATATAGATATAAAAAATATCAACTAAAGCTTTTACATTCTCTTTCTTACTTTCCTGTTACTATTTTCCAATTCTGGTCAGTTTCAGGTGTTATTGTCCCTATGTTTTTAATATAATCTGTTAGAATATTACGCATCTCTTCACTTGATTGAAAAATTATCGG
>JAGGUR010000036.1 GCA_021158425.1 Candidatus Cloacimonadota bacterium
ATCCCAAACTTGGTTTTGCACCAATCAATACAAATGCAGTTATTATTCAAAAGGACCTGTCCTGCCGTCCCTGTAGTTTACATGGAAGAGAAAAATGTCCGAAAACTCATTTCAAATGTATGAAAGACATAAAACCTGAGGAAATTCTTACCAAAATAGAAATGTTAAGCATTCCCAATCCTCAATTATCCCCGATTAAATCGGGACGAAGGATGAACCTTTGTGGTTAGAAGGGATTTACATATGAAAAATAATAGACCTTTATGGAATGAATATTTTATGAAAATTGCTGAATTAGTTTCTACTCGCTCCACCTGTTTGCGTCGTAAAGTAGGAGCAATAATCGTAAAGGATAATCAAATAATTGCTACAGGATATAACGGCGCCCCAAAGGGTGTTCCACACTGTGAAGAAGTCGGTTGTCTAAGAGAAAAACTAAATGTTCCTGCTGGAGAAAGGCATGAAATTTGTAGGGGAGTTCATGCAGAACAGAATGCAATCATTCAAGCGGCTGTAAATGGCACTTCTATAAAAAACGCTGTAATGTATTCTACTTGTCAACCATGCTCAATCTGTGCAAAAATGATTATTAATGCTGAAATTAAAACAGTATATATCAGCGAAAGATATCCGGATAAACTTGCAGAAGATATGTTTATGGATGCTGGCGTACAAATGATTTTGTATGATACTAAAACAAAAGAACTAAAAAGAATCATTTGATGGTCAAAGATATATCAGAAATTTTTCTCTTCAAACTTTTTTATTGTCTGATTGATGTTCTCCCACTTTCATTTGCATTAACATTTGCAAAGATACTTGGTCTAATTAATTTTTACATTTTAAAAATTCGTATAGGTGTTGTTATTAGAGAACTACGAGAAGCTTTCCCCGAAGAATCAGAAAAAGAAATTAAGAAAATTGCTAAGGAAACTATCATTAATTTCAGCAAGAATGCAGTTGAATTCTGTTGGTTTTCCTCAAAATCTATTGAAGAAAAAAATAAATATATTTCTTTATATGGATTTGAAAATATTAACTTGGCGTTATCTTATGGCAAGGGACTTATTTTGCTAACGGGACATTTCGGCAACTGGGAGCTTGCAGTTCAAATCATTGCACAATATACACACAAATTATATGCAGTTGCCAAAAAACAACGAAATCCATATTTTAATAACTTTATTAATAATATACGAACAAGCAATAAAATTCATATTATTCCTCAAAAATATGCTTTTCGTAGAATTGTCAAAGCAATAAAGAATAATAATATCGTCCTGATTCTTGGGGACCAGAATGCTGGCAAAAATGGTGTCTTTGTTGATTTTTTTGACAAGCCTGCTTCAACATATCCCGGAACTGCTAAGATAGCCTTGAAATTTGGTTGCCCAATAATTTTTTTTGCCTGTCTTAAGCAAACAAACGGGAGATATCATCTATATCTTGATAAACCAATTTTTTTAAAGCGAAAAGAAAGTCTTGAAGCAGATGTAAAAAATTATACTCAAGAACTAACATCTCTACTTGAAAAACGGATAAGACAACATCCTTCACAATGGTTCTGGCTTCACAAAAGGTGGAAAACCAAGAAAAGCAATATGCAAAAAATTTCTCCAAAGAGTTGACAGTTTTTAAGATAAGATATTTTTTGGAAATCAATCATTAGTTCAAAGAAATTATGGAGGAAAACATGTTAAAACGAAGTGGAAATCCCGATATGTCGGGGAAAAAGTATATTATATGTTCATTAATCATCTTATTTAGTTGTGCTATTTTGAGTGCACAGGAGATAACTCAATTAACAGATATTCCTACCGCAGGAATTCTCCAAAAAGGTGAAGTTAGTTTTCCTATCTCAATAAGTAAGAACGAGGGAGTCACTTTTGGCGCAGGTGTGGGTATTATACCAAAACTAATGTTCGGTATGGAATATGGTGGCGAATACATTTTAGGCAATTCAATCCCGGATTGGCATTCATACCCTGGTGTATTCGTTAAATATCGTATATTTGATGAATCTCCCAAAATGCCAGCTATTGCAATTGGATTTGATTCTCGTGGATATGGCACCTTTATAGATTCCACCAATATCATTGATTCTCTCGGTAATATTGACTCCCTTAACTATAAGGAGGTCAACCGTTATGAGATAAAATCAAAAGGTTTCTATGTTGTTGCAAGTAGAAATTTTAACTTTTTAGGAAATCTCGGTATACATTTTGGAGTAAATTACAGTACTGAAAGAGATGACAATGATGAAGATCTAAACTTCTTTGTGGGAATTGATAAAAGTATAAATCCACAGATTTCGCTTCTGACTGAATATGACTTTGCTTTTAATGATAATGGGAAAAGCGGTAATGATGAAACTTATAGCTTCGGAGAAGGAAATGGATATCTTAATGCTGCTTTGCAACTGAAATGCTCTGAACACATTATCATAAAAATTCATTTCCGAGATTTACTGAATAACCAGTATAAGAATCCTGATAGAGCAATAACTATACAATATACTACAAACTTGTAATCGTTACACATAAGAAAAAATGGGTAGATAATTTTTATGTTTAAATTTCTGGCTAATAATAAATGACTAATTACAAATTTCTAATTTTCACCCTTCGCAGTAGCAATGCTACTGCTACGCCTGTCCGCCGTCCCGATATAATCGGAATGGAAGGCGGGGAGAACGGGTCTAATAAAATTTACAATGCCAAATTTACCCCGTGGAATCCCGATAAAATCGGGACCTCGTATTCCCCATGGTAAACAAATATCAAAAAATTTAATTTATCTGCCGAGGTATATCCCTGTCCGCCGAACACATTCTGTGGAAGGCGAGCTTTGGCAGACGGGCGCCTTTGGCGGAGAAGTCCGAAGTATCTACACCAACTGGCGGTTGATTGGACATTTGTCCCGATTTATCGGGATGATATTTTATTTGTCATTAGAAATTAGGATTTAGGAATTTTTTAATGAAATAAGATGTTAAAATTCATTTTTTAACAAACTTGTAATATCTTATGAATATTATAAAGCATATTAAGCCGCTCCTTTTAAGCGGCTTTTTAATATTTTTTGCATTCCTGTACTACAATGTATCTGCTCAAAGTTCATATTATTATTTCTCTCTTGCTGAAATTGCTATAAATAATGGAGATTATGCTAAAGCAGATTCTTTGTTGCAAGAGGCTCAAAAGTTAGACCCAAATTCTAAAGAAATTCTAACAGAAAGATTAAATGCCCTTTATTATTTAGGCAAAAACAAAGAAATCATCAAATTATGCAAAAAGGCAGTAAAAAAGAATCCAGACAACCCGGTCCTCTATTTAGCACTTTCAGGTAGTTATCTAAAACTTAATAATACTAAAAAAGCAAAAAAATACCTGAACAGAGCAGAGAAATATACGGGCAACGATGTTAATTTAATTTACAAAATTGCTATTCAGTTTGCCAAATTAAATGAAAAAGAAAAATTTATTTCACTTCTAAAAAAGATATTAGAAATTAAACCCGACTTTATTAATGCTAATGCATGGTTAGGTGATTATTACTTCAATCAAAAAGAATATAAAAAAGCTATAGAATACTTAGAGCATTTGCTAAATAATGAGAAAATAATTCTTGCCACACATTCCTCATTTATTAGACAGCTAATCCTATCATATTATTATACACAGAATTATAAACAAATTATAGAATTATCTAAATCTCTGTCTTTAGAAAATCTGGGCTCTACAATTATACGAATTCTTTTTGTCTCATCTTTTAAAATACAAGATTATCAAGCAACGGTTCATTATGGAAACATAATACTTCAAAAAAGTGAAAGATTAGAGCAAGAATTTAAAGACGAAACTAACGAGATACTTGGAATAGCTGAATTTAACCTCCAGGATTTTCAAAAAGCTTTTGATTGTTTCTCAAAAATCCAAAATGAAAACATTCTCCTCAGAAATCTCAAAATTATATCAACAATCTCACATCTTATAAATAATGGTGATTTATTGAATAGGCTGATGGTTTCTTACTCAAAAGAAGGCAATGATACACTGCTCTCCGTTTTACAAACCATAACAGCATATTTTTATGCTAAAAATGATTCCTTAAAACTCGCAAATAAAATCTTAGAAAAAATTAATCTTGCAGAACTGCCAACAGAATTTCACGATGATTATATTCTAAATCTGCTCTCATATATTTATTTGAAAGCAAAAGATGATGTTAATACTGCCACAGAACTATTGAATAAACGCAAAGATAAAACAACCCCAACTTTCCTCTGGATAGGAAATTTTTATAAGAACGAAAAACAGTATGAGAAAGCAGTTTTTTATCTTAACCAAGCCGTAAACGAAGACAGTACTAACATTGCTCCATATTTCTCTTTAGCTGCAATATATAATACAGTAAATAATGTGAAAAATGAGATAACTGTGCTTGAAAAAGCAATTCAATGCTTCCCTGAGAATCCAGAACTATTGAACTGGCTGGGATACACTCTTGTTGATAATGATATTCGTTTGAATTATGCTCTCACACTTTTACAAAAAGCTGTTTCACTTGATTCCACCAATGCATATATTTGGGATAGTGTAGCCTGGGCTTATTATAAACTCGGGAATTATGAAAAAGCATTGAAGTCTATGAAATTAGTATTAGAAAAGGATGTGCAAGATACAGTTGTCCGCTATCATCTTGGAAATATTTACTTTAAACTTGGACAGATTGAATCAGCAAAAAATAATTGGAATTCAGCTATAGAGATAAATAATAATGATGAGGCAAAAATAAAATCTGAGGAGATGCTCAAAAAATTTACAGGAGAAGATAATGAAGGGAAAAAAGAAGATTGAAAAGAAGGAACGGTTTGTTTTTGGGAAAATAAATACAATACTTCTCATTTCAGCACTGATAGTTATTATTATTGGTTTTATCATTGTTAATTCCGCAAAAAATTTGGGTGCGATTCTTCTTGTTCTTGGCTATGCAGTGCTTGTCCCTCTTTCACTTCTGGTTAGAGAAAAAAAGTCCAAAGATAAAACTGTATCTCAAAAAAATCAGGAATGAAACGAAAAACAATTTTCACTCTATTCCTAATATTTACATTAGTTCCCTTAATAGAATTAGGAATTTTAATTAGAGTAGGTGGC
>JAGGUR010000127.1 GCA_021158425.1 Candidatus Cloacimonadota bacterium
ACTTCAGAGGAAATTGCAAAAAAACCTGTTGGTAAATTGCTCATAAATTGTTTTGATGAAACTAATGCCGTTCAATGTGGATTTTGCTTTCCCGGTTTTTTGGTTTCTTCTTATTATTATTTAATAAATGATGGAGAGCCAAATCTTGATAAAATAAAAGAAGCGGTCTCTGGAAATATATGCAGATGTACAGGTTATAAAAAAATCTTTGAATCTATAATGATTGCTTGTAAGAAAATGAAAGAATTAAGTATTTGAGTAATCCTTTGAATAACTAAATAGATTGATTATGAAATTTATAAAACCAGCCAATCTAAAAGAATTATATGAAATAACTTCAAAAACAAAGAAAAATAAACACTATCTTGCAGGTGGGACTGATATAAATATTCAAATAAAGAAGAATATCATTAAAAATTCCACAATAATTCTTATCAATCATATTAAAGAGTTAAATGGAATCGCTGAAGATGGAAATTATATTGTGATTGGTTCAACCACAACTTTTCAGCAAATAATTGAATCTGATTTACTTAATAAAAAATTGCCCTTTTTCCAAAATTCTTTAAAAAATTTTGCATCGCCTTTAATACAATCCCTTGCAACTATCGGAGGTAATATTGCAAACAGTTCGCCAACAGCAGATGTGGTGCCTTTACTACTCGTTCTTGACGCTAAATTAGAATTATGTTCTAAAGACAACAACAGAATAGTTAATTTAAAAAATTTCTATCTTGGTTATAAAAAATTCATATTAAATTCAGATGAGATTATTAAAGCTATTTTAATCCCTATAAATGCTGAAAATGGATTTGATACATTTTATCAAAAAGTTGGATCTCGCAAAGCTCTGTCAATTGCAAAAGTTTCATTAGCAGGTTTAAAAAAACTAAAGAATAAAAAAATCGTTGAAATAAAGCTTGCTGTCGGCAGTCTAAATGAATATCCACGAAGACTATTTTTGCTGGAGAAGTATTTAATCAATAAAAAAAATACTGAAATTGATTATTCAGAAATTAGAGATATATTACATAAAGAGATAACCCCAATTACTGACCTTCGCTCTGATAAAGAATATAGATTTGAAGTATGCTTCAACTTAATAAAAAAGTTTTTTATGTAAGTGCTAGAGAAACTTAAACAAATAGAGAAACATATACTTTTCTTGACATATATTCAAACTTATTAGTAGGTAACTCCAAATTAGTTTAACTAAATTGGAGTAATATACAAAAATGAAAAGATTAAAAAGAATACTAAGTATTGAACTTCCGCAAGGACAATCTGCATTTTTATGGGGTCCAAGAAAAACAGGAAAAACAACCTATTTAAAAGAAAGATTTCCAGAAAGCATTTATTATGATTTTCTGAAAACCGATTTATTTTTTGAGTTTTCAAGAAGACCATATTTATTACGGGAACAATTGCTTGCTAAAGATAGAAATAGGTTGAAATATCCAATTATATTGGATGAAGTTCAAAAAGTTCCACAAATTTTAGACGAGGTACACCGTCTGATAGAAAATAGGGGCTTGAGTTTCATTTTATGCGGGTCAAGTGCTCGGAAGTTGAAAAGAGGAAATGTAAACCTGCTTGGTGGTCGTGCCTGGCATTATGAAATGTTTCCTTTAACAACAGCAGAATTAAAAGATTGGGATATTCTGCATATTCTAAATCAAGGTATGATACCCGACCATTATCTGAAAAAAGGTTATAAAAAGTCGCTGCAAGCTTATACTCAGGATTATTTGAAAGAGGAAGTTTTTGCAGAGGGTTTGACTCGTAATATCCCTGCTTTTTCAAGGTTCTTTGAAGCTATGGCTTATTCTCATGGAAAGCTTACAAGCTATTTAAATATTTCTCGTGAGTGTGGAGTTAATTCAAAAACTGTTAAAGAATATTACCAGATTCTTGTAGATACTCTTTTGGGAACAATGATTAAACCTTTCAAAAAAAGACAAAATAGACAAGTGATTACAAAAGCATCAAAATTTTATTTGTTTGATGTGGGTGTTGCAGGTGCTATAATCAAACGACATTTGTTAGAAGAGAAAGGTGAATTTTTTGGAAAAGCATTTGAACATTTTATATTAATGGAAATTATCGCTTATAATTCGTATAAAGAATTGGATTTTGAAATTAATTTCTGGAGAACAAAGTCTGGTTTGGAAGTTGATTTTATTCTTGGTGGAGGAGAAGTTGCTATAGAAGTAAAAGGTTCAGAAAATATCTCAAAAAAAGATTTATACCCGATGAAATCATTTATAGACGAATACTCACCCCGAATTGCATTGGTAGTAAGTAACGAAAGAGAAGAACGAGTGCATGAAAAAATACATATCGTCCCATATAGAAAATTTTTGAATAATTTATGGCTCGGTAATATTATAAAGTGATAACTGGTGTCGTGTTAAAGTATTATTAAAATTGTGCAACTTCTGCTGGTTTCCCGACTCCCATCAGGATAAATTGAACCAAAAAGTTTTAAACATTGCGATTCAGATTACAAATCTGAACCAGCGCAAGGTACCCGGTAGAACCTCATTGTTTGTTCCACTGGGTAAATCCTGTAGGATTCATTTCAACATCAATCTTGTTACTCTCTGGTCTACTAATACTCTATCATGCTCAAAATCAAGTTTTAGACGCCAGGCTTGCATTGTTTTTGCACCTATAATTACATCTTCAGATAGATTCTCTGCAATAAAAAATTCATCAGATAGACGAATTCCCTCAATGTAAAAATCAAGCATTACTCTTTCAATTACAGTTACA
>JAGGUR010000068.1 GCA_021158425.1 Candidatus Cloacimonadota bacterium
TCATATCCTAAATATGCAAAACATTCTTGTAAATGAAGCGGAACTGGATAGTAAATTGCATTCCCAATATTGGCTTCCTTTAGATGTTTTTGAAGATTATCCCGATTCTCTGTGCGAATCGTATATTGATTATATATCATTCTATTATAATTCTCAACATACGGAATTTCAACCACATCCTTTAATCGTTCATTATAATATCTTGCATTTTCCTGACGACCTTTATGCCATTTTTCTAACAGTGGAAATTTAACTAATAAGACCGCAGCTTGAATTGTATCAAGTCTGAAATTTCCACCAATAATTTTATGATAATACTTTGGATTGCTCCCGTGAGCTCGGAGCACTCTTATTTTTTCTGCTAATTCTTCATTATTTGTTGTAATCATACCGCCGTCACCACAGCAGCCGAGATTTTTGCTTGGAAAAAATGAGAAGCAGCCAACATCACCTATTGACCCCGCTCGCTTGCCTTTATACTCTGAACCAATTGCTTGTGCCGCATCTTCTATAATATATAAATTATGTTTCTTTGCAATCTCATTTATTTTGTCCATCCCGGCTATCTGCCCAAAAAGATGAACAGGAATGATGGCTTTGGTTTTGTCAGTAATTTTTTCTTCTATTAAATCCGCATTGATATTATAGGTCTTTGGGTCAATATCCACAAAAACAGGCTTTGCACCTATTCTATAGATGCAACCTGCCGTTGCAAAAAATGTAAAAGGGGTAGTTATAACTTCATCACCATACCCGATTCCTAATGCCATCAATGATACTAATATTGCATCGGTTCCGGAAGAAACGCCGATAGCATATTTGCATTGGCAGTATGCAGCAATTTTTTCTTCCAATTCAGCAATTTGTGGTCCGTTTATAAATCTTTTTGAATCAAAGACATCTCTAATGGCTTGCAAAACATCCTCTTTAATCGGCTCATATTGAGCGTTAAGGTCTAACATTGGGACTTTCATATTCATTCCTTATATTTAGTTTATCTATCCATTTTTCAATATAATTGCAATCCATTCCCAAGCTGGGGCTTGGGAACGAGAGAGTGGGAATATGGACTCCTTTTTACCACATCATTCTATTCTTTATGCTTTCTTATTATAGTATTGAATTACACATTTAATAAATTTCTCAAAATCTCCTAAATTCGTTTGAATAATATTATACATTTCTTCCTTATCAATATCCCAATAGATATGAACCAATCGATTACGGAATTTTGCCATCTTTATTAATTCTTCTGAAAAGCACTTATCCACAACCCCAATTTTTGCTAATATACGGAAAATATCAGCATAAGTTTCTGGAGCTGAAATCTCTTTATCAAATTGCTCAAGAGAAATAATTCTGTTGCCAATATTCAAGCAACTTTCAATTGCCAATTGCAAATATCGCTCTGAACTTGCTTCTAAAATATCATTTTCTAAAAATTCCTCTTTAGAATGTTTTCTAATATCTTTTAATGCATTGAGATATTTAACTAATCGCTGCAAATGGTCTTTTATTCTACTATCCAACATATCCTAATTTCTCAAGAAAAGTTTCGTCAAACTGGTCACGAAAGTATTTAAAATCCAGATAAAACTTATTAGTTTTTTCAGTAAAATCTATTAAGACATTTTTATTTTTACAAAACTCCAATCTTCCTGTTTTTAAGATATTATAAGCAAAACGCAGGGGCGCTGTATTTAGGATTACCAAATCAAATTCTTCGGTTTTTAGAGCATCTTCTATTGTTCCGATTAAATCTAAATGTTTTTCAAAAATTTCGTGTTTGTTTAACTTTTTAGAGAGTAAGACCGCAAAATCTAAATCACTGAGAGGTTTTAAATTTACAGTTACAGCACTGCCAAAGGTATAAAAAGCAACTATGGTTTTATCGTTCTTTAGGAGTTTAACCAACTCTGGGAATTTTTCTAATACATTTTTGGGAAGTTTATTTAATTTTATCATATTCTTCTTTCAAATTAAGCTTATTAACCCATTTATCAATATATTTCTTATCAACCTCTTTCTGAAAAGTAAATATTGTCTCAACATCCCTTCTTTGAAGTTTACTGCCACCTGAAATATTTGACCATACTAATTTTGATAGGATTAAATCTTCGGGAGTAGGCAAGCAGGTATCCATATTAAATAATCTTACTCTTTTTCTTCGTGCAAAAACAGTTCTATTAAATTCATCGTCTTTAGGGATCCAAAAATCAATCCAGAATCCTGTTTGCCTGTCAGTAATTTGAAATTGTGTTTTATAAAAAATTGCATCAGTAATACTTTGTTTGGAAATCATATATCTATCTTTGTCAAAAGCATTAAAAAATCTTGAGACATCCTTTTGGAATAGATTAACAACAAAATCTATATCATGAGTTGAACGAGGTTGAGCGTAATAACTTAATGCCCATGAACCAGTTAAATAATAGGGAATTTCTACTGAATTCAATAGATTGATAATATCAATTAAAAGCCTTTTTTGCGACATATTTGCATTCTTTCAAAAGCCAATTTTTGAATAGTTTCCTCATCTGCATTTGGATTTTGATGGCGGAGACCTTCTTTCATAATTTCATAAGTTAAATCAGTCAATTGTATTGCTTCTTCAATCTTTTGCTCAGGAGTCATTTTTTTATATATTTCAATCCGATATTGTGGCAATTTATTGAATTTCATCATATTATTCAACTTAATTGGTATTTCCATAAACCTCAATTAATCTTTGCCATCTTCTTTTTGCTCGTTGAGATAACTTTAAAAAGCGAAGGTTGTCCTGAATTTCCTGTATTCCAAAAAATTGAGCTGTATCTTTTACTCTCCCGTATTCTAAAAATCTTGTCATAATCCCAAAAAAGTATTTCTGTCATTCTTTTGTTTAGCTTCATTGATTACTTTTTCAATTTTTTCCTGACTTGTTAACTCAGGATAATCCCAAAATACAGCTTTAAGATAATTTTGCTTCATTTATAATTCTAAATTTTTTCCGGTTGCCCATCATTTTCCAAAGATTTTTGTGCAGCAACAAGAACTTTGAGAACATCCAGACCATTCTGCCCATCTGTTAATGGTTTTTTATGATTTACTATACAATCAATAAAATGGCTGTCTTCTCTTTTCAATGGTTCACCAAGATTGATTTTCGGAATAGTTATATCGCCATCGTGAAGAACCAAAGATTCTGCAAAGGAGTCATAAGTTACATTAGAAGCATCAACGCCTTTATCATAGATTCTGATTTTCTCTCGTATTTCCATATCATCAAAAGTAACCATTTTTTCGCTACCCACGATTGTGAATTTCCTTATTTTATGAGGGTCAAGCCAGCTGACCTGTCCGTGACCAAATGCTCCATTATCAAAGTAGATAGTGAAAAAAACTACATCATGAATTGAATTCTTTTTTTGCAAAAAAGTCTGACCTGTTGCAGATACCCGCAGTGGTTTTGCATTAATTAAATGAAGCATAATAGAAATATCATGCGGAGCAAAGCTCCAGAGTGCATTTTCAGTTGAACGAACCTTTCCAAGATTTACTCTTTGTGAATAAATATACAACACATCGCCAATTTTTTTATCGTCAACCAAATTTTTTAAATAATCAACAGCAGAATGATAAAGAAGAAGATGACCAACCATTAAAACAAGATTTTTTTCTTGTGCCAATTTGACTAATTCTTCAGCTTCATTAATGTTCAATGTGATTGGTTTTTCCACAAAACAGTGTTTTCCAGCAATAAGTGCACTCTTTGCGATTTCATAGTGAGTTTCTGCGCTGGTTGCCATAACCACAGCATTGATATCAGGATTACTAATAATCTTTTTATAGTCATTTTCTATATTAATATCTGGAAATTGTTTTTTTACTCTTTCTAAATTTTTTGAAATCAAATCACATACACAAACAAGTTCACAATTTTTTAATGAATAAAAAGTTCTTACATGATTAAAACCCCAGGAGCCAGAGCCGATGACAGCAATCTTGGGTAAATTCATAATATCCTTCCAAATAGGCACACTTCGTCCCCGTCACTTGCAAAGCTAAATTTTTGCAAGTAATTGGGTTTGCGTATCTTACGCTATATATTTTTATATTTTCTATATTTTAATCAAGCAGAACAATATCACGAGCATCAATTTCAACAGCAACAGCCTGACGAATCAAATCTATATTTAAAACTAATTTATATTTTCCTTTGCGATGAGAAATTTTCCCTTCAAAATTTTTAAAAGGACCTTTGATTACCCGCGCTCTTCTACCTCTTTGTAAATAGGAATGTGGGAAGATGCGCGTTCCTTGTTCTTTAATGCCATAAATCTGTTGTAATTCTTTTACAAATTGCATCTGGTCAAGTGCATCAATGAATTTGCAAATATGCCCAGTCTGATATAATCGTCTTTTCCCTTCAACATTACATCTGCAGAAAATATAGCCTGAAAATAATGGTTTTTTGAAAATAACAACCCTGTTTTTATAATGTCTAATACTATCCTGCAAAGGCAAATAATATGAAATACCGTAATCAAGACAACTTCTTGCAACCTTTTTCTCGTGATGAGGTTTGGTATAAATTGCATACCATTTTGTTCCATCATTTGGAATATCCAAATCACCATAAATTTCAGCAACTTCAGAATCAGTATTCATGTTGCTTAGCCCTTTTAGTAATTAAATCAAACTAAATATTTATTTATTTCTTTTATCTTGTCAACTTTTTCCCAGGTAAAAGTCGCTTCTGTTCTACCAAAATGGCCGTAAGCTGCTGTTTTTTTATAAATTGGTCTTTTTAGATTCAAATATTCAATAATTTCAGCTGGCTTGAGCGGAAAGACTTTTCTAACAATTCTTGCTAATTTTTCATCAGGTATTTTCCCGGTTCCAAAAGTATCTATAGTTACACTTACTGGCTCCGGGACGCCAATAGCATAAGCAAGTTGCAGTTCGCATTCTGTCGCAAGATTAGCAGCAACTATATTTTTCGCAATATATCTTGCCATGTAAGAACCGCTTCTATCAACCTTAGAAGGGTCTTTCCCTGAGAAACATCCTCCGCCATGACTTCCCATACCTCCATAAGTATCTACAATTATTTTTCTTCCTGTAAGACCTGTGTCTCCCATCGGACCCCCAATCACAAATCTGCCAGTTGGATTAATATGAATTTTAATGCCTTCGTGCCACAAATCTGAAGATATTACATGTTTGATAACTTGCTTTAATATATCATTTCTCAGTTGTTCAATTTCTATATCAGGTGAGTGATGAGCAGATATTACAATATCAACAATCCTTTGTGGAATACCATTATCATATTCTATAGATACTTGCGATTTGCCATCAGGTTTTAAGTAGTTTAGTATTCCCTTTTTCCTGACCTCAGCTAATCTTAGAACCAATTTATGAGCAAGCGTAATTGGCAAAGGCATAAGTTCTGGAGTCTCATTGCAAGCATAACCAAACATCATACCCTGGTCACCTGCTCCCTGCTCATGCGTTTCAGTTTTGTTTACTCCTAATGCTATATCTGGTGATTGCTGGTTAATTGCAGTTAACACTGCAGTTGTCCGATAATCAAACCCTAACTCTGGTTCAGTATAACCAATTTCTTTAACAGTTTCTCTTACAATTTTGGGAATATCAACATAACATTTCGTCGTTATTTCTCCACCGACTAACACCAATCCTGTTGTAACAAATGTTTCACAAGCAACTCTGCCATCAGGGTCACATCGTAAAACTTCATCTAAAATTGCATCAGAAATCTGGTCAG
Organism: Candidatus Cloacimonadota bacterium; assembly: GCA_021158425.1. Classification (GTDB taxonomy): domain Bacteria; phylum Cloacimonadota; class Cloacimonadia; order JGIOTU-2; family JGIOTU-2; genus JAGMCF01. The sequence goes on from JAGGUR010000068.1 coordinate 5,774, forward strand.
CGATTTTATCTGGATGTCCTTCTGTGACCGATTCAGAAGTAAATATGTGTTTACTCTGATTCATCTTCCTTCCTTTCTGAACTCATTGAATTTTTTCATTATTGTATTAGTCTCTAAAAGAAGTGAGAGCTCCTCTACTTTTGTTTCTAAATATTTCCAATCAATTTTTTCCATATTGCTTTTCACCAAAAATTTAACATCATCAATATCCTTTATCCTATCTGAAACAAGTTTCATTATTATCAAATTCTCCAGAGTTATTATTCTTGTGTCAATGTCAAATATCTTTATCTTTTTCGCCTTCTTTATAGCGGTATCTTCAAAGGGTATCAAAGAAAAGACTAAATCAATTGTAACATTAGTTTGTTTATCCTTTATAGGTAAAACTTTTGTTTGCTGGATAAATTCAAGAGGATTCTTGGGCAAAATTGTATATTGCCTTTCTAATTGGCGTATGAGTAAAGATTGTCTATTATTCTCACAACTAATCAGAATGTCTATATCTTGTGTTGCTCGTGGATTGCCATAAAAAGAATTAGCAAGTCCTCCAATTACAGCATACTCTACCCTATTTTCACTTAAAAGGCTGATGATATTTCTTAATGTTTTTTGCATGATGTAAATTTCTTTTGTAAATTTTTATAATATTCTATCTTATCCCAGCAAATCTTGCCTTTTTCTTCAGGATGTAATTGATAGAAGGCGTTCACCATTGCAAAATATTCGTTTACCCTTTCTTCGGGGGACATCTTGCTAATCCGCTCTAATGTATATGCTGTCTTCCACTTGTTAAAATTTTTCCACTTTTTGGCAATATCCGCATACTTCATATCAAGTTACTTGTTATTTGTAATTTGCTTACAAATGATATTTTCATACTCTTTTGCCTGCCCCGCCTGCCCTGTGTCCCGATATATCGGGATTATTTCACTGAGATTAAATCCTTTCTTAATCGAATAGGGTGTCCTGTCTCTTCTCTGCGTCTGCCTGCATAATTGGGGATTCAGGATTTTATATAACATTTATGTCAAATATTGTGCCAAAATATTGATTTAACCAAAGGTCTTGCATAAAGTGACTCTTTGAATAAACAAATAATTGATGTAGCAATTTTGATACACTAATTTCTAAAATGTGTTTCAAATGTGCCACAAATCCCAAATTACAATTCATAGATGTAAACTAAGAAGATGTTATATTATAAAGAAAGCATTCAAAAAATAGAATTATTTATATTCTCTTTTGATAAGAAATTTGGACTTAAAATGACCTTACATTTTATGTTCCAATTGACCAGGAGGCTAAATACTTCTTCTGCTCTTCTGTCAGCTCATCAATCTTTATATTCATAGAATCAAGTTTAAGTTCAGCAATATGGTCATCAATATCTTTAGGAACAGGCATTACTTTAATTGGTAGTTTCTCCCCATTTTTGAATTTCTTAACAAAATATTCAGCAACTAAAGATTGATTAGCAAAGCTCATATCCATAACAGCAGCAGGATGTCCGTTTGCGGCAGCCAGATTTATCAATCTTCCTTCTGCTAAGACATAGATACTTTTCCCATCAATTTTGTATTCATCAACAAACTCACGCACTTTTTTCTTGCTCTCACAAATCTTATTTAATTCTTTTAGATTTATTTCCACATCAAAATGTCCGGAGTTGCATATAATCGCTCCGTCTTTCATTTTCTTTATATGATGAATATCAATAACATTTATATCGCCTGTAAGTGTAACAAAGAGGTCGCCGAGAGGAGCGGCATCAATCATTTTCATCACGCGGAAACCATCCAATGCTGCTTCAATAGCTTTTAAGTGGTCAACTTCTGTAATAATGACATTTGCACCCATACCTTTAGCTCGCATTGCAAAGCCTCTTCCACACCAGCCATAACCAGCAACTACAACGGTAGAACCGGCAATAAGCATATCAGTAGCTCTTATAATACCATCAATTGTACTTTGTCCAGTGCCATAGCGGTTATCAAAAAAGTGTTTTGTTTTTGCATCATTTACAGCAATGATTGGATATTTAAGGGCGCCATCATTATGCATGCTGTGAAGTCTAATTATACCTGTAGTGGTTTCCTCACTCCCACCGATTACATTTTTGCATTTTTCAGGATATTTTGAATGTAATGTTGAAACCAAATCGCAACCATCGTCTTGTGTAACCTGCGGATTAAATTCCAATACGCTGTCAATATGGTTATAATAAGTTTTATTATCCTCACCAGTGATAGCGTAAACATCAATATCAAAATATTTTACTAATGCGGCAGTAACATCATCTTGAGTAGAAAGTGGATTTGATGCACAGAGACGCACCTCAGCACCTCCTGCTTTTAATGTTCGCATTAGATTAGCTGTTTCTGTTGTTACATGCAGACAACAACCAATCCTAATATCCTTAAGAGGTTTTTCTTTCTCAAATCTATCTCGTATTTTTTTCAATACGGGCATATTTTTATCAGCCCACTGGATTCTCTCAAATCCTTCCTTGGCAAACTTAATATCTTTTATATCCGGCATAAATTTTATCCTATCTTATTTATTTGTTTTATTAATCTTCAAAATTTATAGAAAAATAGCTAAACTGATATTTCAGCCAGCTATTTCTATAACAATAAAAGGAATTACTTATCTTCCCGGGATTATTAATTTCTTGCCTTTTTCTTGCACAACAATTCGTATTCTATGGCCACGACGCTCTATACGCTGCTCTTCTTCACCTTTCTTTGAGGGATTGTCCTCTTTCTTTTTCTTGGGTTTAAATACATCTTCTGTTGCATCAGAATCATATTCTAATATTGTAGATTCAGGAATCAAAATTTCAAAAACTGGCAGATCAAGACTAAATGATAAACCAGGTATAGGTTCAACTTCATTAGAAAGATATAATGTTGGCAGAAATAAAAAACCTAGTATTACAATAATTATTTTTTTCATTTTTTTACTTTTCCATTGAAAAAAGTATACCAAATTTGTCTCTTGAAATTTTAATGTCAAGCAAAAATTAATTCTTTTTAATTTACGAAAACGAATATATCGAAGACAATAAATTAAGAATTTTATTTTTTCTTGACATTATACATTCATATGTTTTATAAAAAATTCCATATGACTCTCACAAATAATATTTTTTAATGAAACATCTCTGAAACACATTTCTACTTACTTAGAATAACTATCCAATTATTTCTGTTAAAATACCCATCCTGGAGTTTCTTAAAGTTTTCATATTCAGAAACATTTACCTTTTTATCTTTGAGAACAAAATTTGAATTAAAATTAAGTTCATTATTATCAATATTTGATGTAATTACATATTTGGCATTTTTATTATTTATTCCATCCGAGTCTGGCAAATATTCAACTTCAAATCCTTCTGGTATTTTTACTTTAGCATCATAAGAATACATTCTCTTTGAGTAAAGTTCAAGGTCATAATTTCTTTTCTGAATAAAAGAATAATTTCCTACATTAGCACCATAGATAGATAATTGAGGAATGTTAAAGCGAACTTTATCCCCTTGAAATACGGCATAATTTGGTGATTCAAACACAACCTTTATATTCATATCTTTAGTCAAGTCCTCTGGATTTATGAAATTATAAGAGATAAGTTTTGAGCCACCTCTTATACTGTTCACAACACTCTTAAAGAAAATATTCTGCTCATCCTTATTTTTATGCTTCAGTTGATTTCTTACATTAAAGTCACAATAACCTGTGGTATTAAGTTCAAATGTGCCTTTCAGATTTCCTTGCTCATCAATCTCAGCATTTAAAGTAACTTGAGCTTTGCTTTCCTTCTCATCCGGAACAGGAATCCCTACAAACCCGGTTGTATCTTCTTTTATAATCAGCCCATCTTTACCTTGATATGAATCGGGAATCCAGCCATATCTATTAAA
>JAGGUR010000119.1 GCA_021158425.1 Candidatus Cloacimonadota bacterium
ACGATGAATTAGTTTTTGAAGTAAAAACCTCACTTATTGATAAATACAAAAAAATAATTAAAACCGAAATGGAATCTGTTTTACCAATTGATTATGAAAACATTATACCTTTGATAGTTGATATAGGCTATGGCAAGAACTGGCTGGAAGCACATTGAATTGGTGAACTTGTGAACTTGTAAACTGGTAAACTGGTAAACTTGTGAACTGGTAAACCGGTGAAAATTGAATTTCCGCTTCTCCTCTGAAAATATTGACCTTATTACTAAATGAAATAGTACCTTGTAAAAATAATTCTATAAATTTGGTAAGTAAGTTATGAATACAAAATTAAAATATGGCAAAGGTTATAAAGAGCTCAAAATATCTTCAGAAAACATTATTGATATATTAGAGATGAAAGCAATACCAGCATGCAAAAATCCATATCAATTAATTAAACAGAAACTGAACTCCCCTATTGACACAGAATCTTTATCAAAACTTTTAGCAAAGAAGATGCCAGAAAATATTGTAGTTATTATTAGTGATATTACTCGTCCAGGACCTTTCAAAGAATTACTTAAACCATTGGTTGATGAAATATTAGCGACCAGAATAAATATGAATAAGATACGATTTGTCATTGCCAATGGCACACATAGAAAAATGACTGATGCCGAGATGAGGTTTCAGTATGGTAATTGGATAGTTGATAATTTTAGTATCCAAAATCATGACTGTCGGGCATCTAATTTGGTTTCTTACGGTAAGATGAAATCAGGAAATGAGTTATGGATTAACAAGACGGTGGCAAATACGGATTTCCTTATAACTACTGGAATCCTCAATACTCATTATTTTGCCGGATTTGGCGGCGGTAGAAAATCTATCTTGCCTGGTGTTTGCGGCTATGAAACAATTAGGAGAAATCACTCAAACATTATTCATGAATATGCAGGATTAGGAAGACTAAAAGGGAATTTGATTCATCTTGAGATGTGTGAAGCAGCTGAGAAAGTAGGCGTTGATTTCTGCATAAATATGCTTATAAATGCTAATAAGCAATTAGTGGATTGCTTTGCCGGTGATATTGATAAAGTTTTTCATACTGGAGCAAAGGCAATAAGAAATTTGTATTCTGTAAAATTCAGCAAATATGCCGATGTTGTTATTACCTCTGCTGGCGGATATCCAAAGGATATCAACTTTTATCAATCACAAAAGGCATTAAATAATACCATTGATTTAGTTAAACAAGGAGGCACCATTGTCCTTATTGCAGACTGCAGTGAAGGTGTAGGTCAAGATGAAATGGAAAGAGTTCTGACATCTGCCAAAGATCTGGATGAACTCTTCTCTATAAAGCAGGAAGATATTCAGATAGGCGGGCATCGTGCTTTTGCAACAGGGAAGTTGTTGAAGAAAGCTGATATTTTGGTTATTAGCAGTATGAAACCAGAAAAAGTAAGAAAAATTCACTTCATACCTATGAAGTCATTTGACGATTGTATGGATTTTATAATAAAAAAACATGGTAAGAATTTTAAATCATACATCGTTCCTAATGGCTCTATGTTCTTCCCAACAGCTGAGATAAACTAATTGGTTTCTGTCCGTAAAAATCCCCTCAATTAAATTGGGGGTTTGTAGAACGACCTTCCAGGGTCGTTATGTGTATCATTAAAACAAGTTCATCCTTCGTTATGATTGAGTCGGGACTACTCCTGTCCGCCGTCTCACGATTGCATCAGGATGGAAGGCGGGGAGAACGAGCTCTGAACCTCGTTCTACATCCAGTGGCAGACACTAAGTAGTTTACTATTCTAAAAATCGCTTTATCTATAGGATTTTATAAATGCTAAAAGTAATAGTAAGAAGATGTAAGAATTACGACAGAGAAAAAATAAAACGAATCATATATGAAATATTTTCTTCTCAAAAATTTTTAAATAGATTAAATAACCTTGATTCAGTTTTACTCAAACCAAATCTTTTGGGACCATACTCACCAGAAAAAGGTGTTACAACTCATCCAGAATTTATTGCAGCCTTAATTGAAATTTTGAAAGACTACAACATAAAAATTTCCTTATTAGATAATCCAGGTGGAACGGTAAAATATGAGAAGGTTTTGCATGATACCGGGATGGAGGATTTATCAAAAAAATACGATATTGAAATCTTAAATTCCGCAATTTCTGGCATAAGAAAGTTCAGGAGATTTACTTCGGTCCGCCAGCTGCCTGTCCGCCGTCCCGATAATCCCCGATTTAATCGGGGAGGGATGGAAGGCGGGGCGGATGAAAATATAGAATACATAATAAGCAAACCCGTTGTAGAATGTGAGGCTATTATCAATCTACCAAAGATGAAGACGCATACACTCACACTCTTTACTGGTGCGATAAAAAATTGTTATGGAGTCGTGCCCGGTTTAGCCAAATCAAATTATCACCGCATTGCACCTAATCCAACGGAATTCGCAAAAATCGTGGTAGATATTTACAAAATAGTTAAAGATAAAATCGTATTTAATCTTATGGACGGAATTGTTGGTATGGATGGTGATGGACCCTCTTCTGGCGATACAAAGAATTTCGGTGTAATATTGGGCGGTACGGACGCGGTTGCCCTGGATTTTTGTGCATCAAGAATGATGGGCTACAACCCAAAGAAGATACCAACTATTAAGTTTGCTGCAGACCAAACTCAAATCTCTTTGGATGATATAAGATTAATCGGAGATTTTAGTGAAAATTTTGTGCTTAAGAATATAAATATTAGAAAGAGTAAAATAACTAACTTAATTTTGAATAGTTTTTCTACACCTCTTAAAAATGTATTTCAAAAGTTATTTTGGGCTTATCCTGCCTATAATCCGGAAAAATGCACGAAATGTGGAATATGCGTAAAATCTTGTCCCACATCAGCACTTAAAATTTCAAAAGAGTCCCCTATCCCTCAGCTGAATAGAGACAAATGTATTCTATGCCTGTGCTGTATTGAAATGTGCCCCGAGAATGCGGCATATCTTGAAAAGAGCTTTATAGCTAAATATTTAATAAAATAACTTTTTATTGATTGTAAAAATTCGGATTTTATTTATCATTTGATTTTTAAAAAAATTTTATTCAAAGCATAAAAATTTGACAATTTGTTAATAAAAAAAATTTCTTGCACTTAGAGGAAGAATGAAAAGAATTTTTAGTTTTCTGAAGTTTTTATTATTTCCCGGCAAGTCTATAAACCAGTTAATAAAATACTGGTTTGTTATAGGCATCCTTTATTCATAATATTTGCGGCATTTATGTTTAAACATAAATGCCTTTTTTTCAGTTGGTAAAACTTATCAGTTAATTCTTAATATTTTGTTGTCTGAATTAGATAAGGAGCAATAATGCTAAAAGAGATTGAGATTCTCTGTCAGTTACAGGTATTGGATAATAAAATCAGGGCGGCAAAAAAGGAAAAGGAAAGATTACCAAAAGAGATTGAAAAACTCGAAAACAAGTTTAATCTGGAACAAGAATCAGAGAAAAATATAAAGCAGAGACTTGAGCAGAACCTACAACGACAGAAGAAATTAGAACTTGATATTGCGGCTAATAATCAGGAGATAAATAAGTATGAGAATCAACTGTTGATGGTAAAAACCAACAAAGAGTATAAAGCATTGAATTCTGAAATTACCCATCGTAAGGAAGGAAATAATAAAATTGAAGAGCAATTAATAGGATTGTTAGAAGCAGAATCTGCATTGGAAGAAGAAAAGAAACACATTCTTGAGTTATTGGCAAAAGATAAAAAAGCTTTAGAGAAAGAGAAAAAAAAGATAAATATTAAGATTGATGAATTAATCAAGGAGATAGCTCAACAAGAAAGAGAAAAAATAGAATTATCAAAGGAAATCCCTGATGTTTTATTTAGAAGGTATCAGCGTTTAATAGAGCATAAAGATGGAAAAGCGATAGCAACAATAGAAAATGGAGTATGTTCTGGTTGTCATTTTCGTGTTAGACCCCAAATTATTGTTGAAGTTGCAAAGGGTGACTCAATAATTACTTGTGAAAATTGTTCCCGAATTTTAGTCGCACCCAGGAAATCTGCTAAGGGAGGTTGAATAAGCTAAACTTTATTTCAATAACTCTAATATTGTTTAGTAACCCTTATTTATTCTTGTTAGTTTTCTTTATTCACCTGAACTTTATTCCACTCCCTAAAGAGAATTAGACAATCGCCCAGCACCTATCTTTACTTAGTAAATTAGTTTAACACTTATATGTATTACGCAAAGATAGGTGCCGGGAGGAAAGTCCGAACACCAGGAGCAAAATACTTCGTAACACGAAGTTCCCGTAAGGGAAAGATAGTGCCACAGAAAACAAACCGTCCCGATTTATCCTCCGAAGGGGGATTTATCGGGATAAGGGTGAAAAGGTGGTGTAAGAGACCACCAGTTCTGATGGTGACATCAGAAGCTTGGTAAACCTTATTGGTGCAAGGTCAAATAGGAGAGAATCTCCGAGATGTCTCGGGGAACGAATCGCTCCGTTCGTCATACTCTCGGGTAGACTGCAAAAATCAGTCATTGGAATGAACCGATGAATCCCGCACTTATTTTTGAATAAATTAGAATATGAAGTATAGTAATTTGGTTATTACAAATATATCATATTATTGTTGTAAGTCATATTTCGGATTTAAAAATAGGTGCGGGATGCGGTGACGCCTGATTCAGATAAATGATTGTCGTCCCGACTTCTTAAGTCGGGAAACAGAATTCGGCTTATTATTTTCTTTAGGAGGTGGAATAAGCTAAACTTTATTTCAATAAGTCTAATATTGTTTAGTAATCATTATTTATTCTTGTTACTTTTCTCTATTCAACTGAACTTTATTCTCAACCACCTTAGCAAATTTTTTCTTAGAGCGAAGAATGTAGAGCAGGGCGCGAAGCACATATCGGCGTATGATTGGAATTACGCTTTTCGCTCTACGAAAATAATTGGAGATTAGATGAAAAAAAACTGGATTATTACTACTGAACAAACTAATGTAAGCCAAATTCAAAATTTACAAAATTCACTTTCTTGTCCTTATATTATAGCTAAATTACTTTTACAAAAGAATATCAGCTCTACTCAGGATGCTGAGGAATTTTTCCACCCAGATTTTAACAACTTGCATGACCCATATATTTTCAATGATATGGAAAAGGCTGTTAGACGAATAATGCAAGCCATTAAAAATCAGGAAAAAATTGTGATTTACGGTGACTATGATGTGGATGGCACAACAGCGACATCCTTACTGCTAATTGGATTAAAAGAATTAGGAGCAGTAGTTGATTTTTATATCCCAAACAGAATGATTGAAGGTTATGGTTTATCAATGTTAGGAAATAAGGCTATACTTAGTAAAAAAGCTAAGGTTGTAATTACGGTTGACTGCGGGATAAATGCTGTTGATGAAATAAATTATCTGAATAAAGAAGGTGTTGATGTAATTGTTACTGACCATCATACACCCAAGAAGATTTTGCCAGATGCCTTTGCCATTATTGACCCAAAGCTTAAGGACTCAAAATATCCCTATCAAGAGTTAGCTGGAGTTGGCATTGCTTTAAAATTAATTACCGCTATTTATCGTAAATATAATCGTGATAATATAGAAAATGTTTCAACTTTTTTTGACCTGGCAGGACTGGGAACAATTGCAGACATAGTTCCGCTCACTGGAGAAAATAGAATTATCGCGAGTCTTGGCATAAAGAGGTTAGAAGAAAGAAAGAATTTAGGATTAAGTTATTTATTAAATCTGGCTGGTTTGAAAACCTGCAAATTAAAATCAAGTGATATTGTTTTTAGATTAGCCCCAAGAATAAATGCTGCAGGACGCTTAGGAAGTGCAGATAGAGCTGTGGATTTGATGACTACATCAAATTTAGAAGATGCAAAAAACTTAGCATTAGCAATACATAATGAGAATCAAAAGAGACAGCTAATTGACCAAACAACCTTTCGTGAAGCCTGTGATATGATTGAGTCAAAATATCAGGATTTAGATAAAACATTTTTTTTCGTCCTCGCAACAGACCATTGGCATCCAGGCGTTATTGGTATTGTTGCTTCTAAAATTGTTGAAAAATACAACCGACCTACAATACTAATTACTTTTGCAGAAGGTGAAGGTAGTGGCTCAGGTAGGAGTATCCATAATTTCAATATATTTGAATGCCTATCCCATTTTGAGGAGTATTTGATAAGCTTTGGTGGACATAAATATGCTGCTGGTCTATCAATTTTGCCGGAATATATTGATATATTTGAAGAAAAGGTTAATGAATATGCTAAAAATAGACTAACTATAGAGGATATCCGTCCTCAAATCTATATCTCAGGTGAATTAAAACTGAATGAGATTGATGAGGATTTATTAGAATGGTTAAAACGGTTTGCACCATTTGGTCCCGGTAATATGAATCCTATCTTTCTCAGTAGAAAAGTAATGATTGTGGGTTATCCATATACTGTTGGAACGAATCATCTAAAACTCAAAACAATCCAGAATGACAAAACATTAGATTTGATAGGATTCAATATGGGAGAGATGTCTCCTTTCCTGAAGAAAGGCTCTTATGTTGATATTGCTTATTCATTGGAAGAAAATGTGTGGCAAAATGTGACTAAAATCCAGGGCAAACTAAAAGATATTCGTCCTTATGCATCTGAATAAAAAAACAAATAAATTCTCTTTAGCATATCTACTTTATAAATACCAAACTATCTTTATAATTTTAATCATTTGCATTTCTTGTTCACAAATATCTATATTAGAAAATTCTCATATACCAAAGTCCATTTCATTCCAAAAATCAATAAAGTTACCCTTTATCCCTGATAAGATTTGTTACTGCTCATTCTCAAATACATTTTTGTTATTAAACGCAAGTGAAAACCTTATCTATCGGATTGATTATAATGGCAAGGTATTGCAAAAAATTGGGGAGTTCGGTTTTGAAAGAGGCCAATTCGTAAGTATCGCGGATATTACTACAGATAATTTTGGGAATCTTTTCGTTGTAGATAAAGTAATAAATAAGGTTGTTGAATACGATGAAATGGGACAATTCATAAACAGTATCTCCTTTTCTGAACTTGCAGAACCTATATTAGTAGAATTTAAAGACAATGGAGATTTAATCCTTTATGACTCTCCTACAAATGAAATATATTGTTTTGATAACAGAAGAAAACTAAGGTATAATTTTGGTCAATTTATACTAAATCTCCCTATATCTCTTGTAAGCTCAAATAATGTAAATTATGTTTTGGATAAAGGCAATAACAATATTATTGTGTTTGATAACTTTGGTGGTATTATCACAACAATTGAATCAAAAAATGAAATAATCAATATAAGCACTAATAAAAATATATTGTATTATATTGACTCTGTTAGCAACATTTTTTGCTATAAAAATCAAGGCAGAATTAGATATAAATTAGCTTCATTAAATGACTTTGTGCCTATCATTAGCCCCAAATTTATTATTACATATAAAAAAGTAATTGGAATTATTGACAAGAATAATCTTTATATATTCCAATTGACGACTAAATAGCATATTGTAATAATTATATCAAGCAAAACTTTAAAGAGCTTAGAGATATTTTTTGTATTTTATTTTTCAAATAATATTTTAAAAAGTGAAAGATAGGAAATTAGTTACTCACAGAAAGAACTACTTCTGGCTATCAATTATTTCAGGTGTACTTTTTGGATTATCTTTAATTGATATTGGACTTGGTTTTTTATCATTTTTTGCATTCATCCCCTTCCTAGCATTTGTGATTAAATCAAATTCCAAACAATGCTTCTTATACGGTTTAATATTTGGATTTGTTTTAAGTTGTATCACGCTTTATTCAATTATATTAGTTAAAGTTATTGCATTTATTGGACTTTTGATAATAATGCCATTGTATTTTGGCATTCTTACTTTTTTTATTAAAAAGATTCAATTACAATTCACAAAATCCTTCCTCTATCTTTTCCCAATAGTATGGATAGGTTTTGAATACTTTATGACATTAGGACCTTTAAATTTCCCCTGGCACAATATTGGATACTCTATTGCTAATTATTATTACTTGATTCAATTCGCAGATATATTTGGAGTTTATGGACTTTCTCTACTCATTCTAATAATAAACATACTAATTTACATACTTTTTTCCGGTAAATTTAAAGCACTATTTTTTATCATAATCATATTAATACTATGGTTTGGTTATGGAATTTATAAAGATAAAACAATTAAACTTCAAAAAGAAGACCTAAAAGTTGGCATCATCCAATTGAGCATTTTACAAAAGGATAAATGGAACCCAGCGATTTTAGATTCCACTATAGAAGAATACGGGAAACAGCTTTCTGTACTTACACAAAATGACAGTGTTGATTTGGTTATACTTCCTGAATCTGCAATCACAACTTATCTCTTGCATGAAAGAGAATACAAAAAAAGAATATCAGATATGGCAAAGGATAATGATGTAAATATTGTTGTCGGATTTCCAGATTATGAAATAAAATGGGTAGAGAAAAATCCGAAATATTACTTTTTCAATAGTGCAACTATGGTTGACAAAGATGGAAATTTTCTACCAAAATATGATAAAATAAGACTTGTGCCTTTTGGTGAGAGAATTCCTTTATTAAGCAAATTTCCAATTTTAGAAAAACTGCAATTCGGACAGGCAAATTTTGAATATGGTAAAACCCCCAGACTTTATACCATTGATAATTTTTACTTTCCTATACTTATCTGTTTTGAAGGCGTTTTTCCAGAATTATCCAGACAATATATTGAAAAAGGTGCTGACTTCATAGTGGTCATCACAAATGATGGATGGTTCCAAAAAACTGCGTTCCCCAAAGAACATGCAAATAATACAAAAATTCGGGCTATTGAAAACCGTGTTTCCTTGTTTAGAGCTGCAAATACTGGCATCTCTTATATTGTAAATCCTAAAGGAAAAATAATTAAAAAGACGAAAATTTATGAGAAGAGTAATATTTCTGATTTTTTATTTACACCAAAAAATAATGTATCAATTTTTGTGAAAGTTGGATATATACTACCAATAATCTGTTTCTGGCTTTCAATTTTATTAATTATTTATGCAATATTTTCTAAATTATTACTCGTGAGGAAAAAATGATTAGAGAAATAAAATCAAAAACAAAGTATTATTACACAATGGGTGAGGTGTGCAATATAACTGGTCTTAAACCTCATGTGCTGCGATTTTGGGAAACACAATTCCCACAGTTACATCCTCGTAGAAAAGAACGCTCCAACAGACGATATACCTCAAAAGATATTGAAACAATCAAGAAAATAAAGTATCTCCTTTATGTAAAAGGTTTTAAAATTGAAGGTGCAAAAAAGAGCTTGAAAGGTTTTACTGACTTTGCCGAAATAGAAAAGCAAGAATCTCATCAACTTGATGAAGAACGGAAAAAGATTCTAAAAGATGTTCAAAAACAACTTAGAGAAATCAAAAAACTTACTGAAAAGTTAAAGGAAAAATAAAAGATAAGCCAAGGAAAATGAGACACTTATGCCCAGAAAAAAATCTGGACGCACCATTAAATATGAAGAAATTTAAGTTCGTCATGGAATGGTCCATGACGACTCCTCTGAATTTACTAAAAAGTTAAAGGGGAAATAAAAAATAGGCTAAAGAAAATGAAAATAAAGGTATTAGAAATTATCTTCCTTTCTACTCATCTGCGAAAAGCTGACATCCCAAAATTTCGTGGTTTCCTTGCCAATAAATATCCAAATTACAATCTTATTCATAATCATCTTGAAAATGGGAAACTCCGCTATTCTTACCCACAAATACAATTTAAAACAATAAACGGACATCCAGCAATTATCGGTATAAAAGAAGGAATTGCGGTTCTGAAACAAGTTTTTATGGAATCGAATAACATAAAAATTGGAAATAAAGAAGAAACAATTTATGAGAAGTCAATCTCATTAAAAGAGGAAGAATTTGGTATAGCAGATAAATATATTGATTATCAATTCTTATCTCCGTGGATGGCATTGAATCAGGAGAATTATGATAAGTATAAAGTAATGAATCGCTTTGAACAAATGCAATTTCTAAAACATATTCTCCGTGAAAATCTTAAGACAATCTCCAAAGGATTTGATTATACAATCCCGGATATTGAAGAAGTAAAAGTTGATGGAAATTTCATAAAAAAAGAGGTGAATTTTAAGAACTTGAAAATGATTTGTTTTATCGGTTCTTTCTTGACTAACTTTTATCTTCCAGATTTTCTTGGCATTGGCAAGCAGGTAGCAAGAGGGTTTGGAATGGTAAAAAGGATTGATGATTGACGATTAATAATTTATGATTTATGATGAGGGATTGGTGATGATTAGTAATGTAGCTCAAGCATCTCGCTTGTGAATTAAATATTTCTTAATTCAATTGGAGGACAATTATGATAAATGCAATAGCAGATTTGGGAAAGTATGTTAAGAAAAAGAATCCAGAAATGGATATTTTGGACATAATCTTAGATGATATTTATGAAACTAAAAAAGATAAAAAGACAGGGAAAGAAATACCAAATTATCCATATATTATTTTAATTTCTTTAGAAAAAATTAATGAATCTAATTGGAGATATAAAGGAATAGATATAAAAG
>JAGGUR010000141.1 GCA_021158425.1 Candidatus Cloacimonadota bacterium
ATCCCAGATGATTTCTTTGCCGAGAATGATATCGTTCATTTTTATTGTGAAGGCTATGATTCTACAGACGGAACTTATTCCTATGGAACAGACCAGAATGGGGCAGGTCCATTTACTGCTGAAAATCCTGGGGTTTATTACATTGGCTCACCAACTTCAATAGATGTAACAGTAACTTTTCAAGTAAATATGTCTCTTGTTTCTCCAGTTTATGATGTATCTGTGGCTGGTACTTTTAACGATTGGGCTTCGGGAATAATTATACTAACTGACCCAGACTTAGATGATATTTACACAGGCGATTATACAATACCAGAAGGTTCCAATCATTATCAGGAACACAAATTTATTAATGGAACAGATTGGGAATATATAGACAATCGCTCTTTTATTGTTGATGATTCATCTCCTACTCAAATTTTACCAGTTGTTTATTTTAACAATGAGAATCCAGATGATTATACCTCACAGGATGTAACAGTAACATGTAATGTTGATGTATCTGATTCCGCTTCTGCAGGATGTATTTTTGATTCTCTTGGAATTTATGGTTCTGTCGCCCCACTTGACTGGGATTGGGGAGTAATAAATAACCCTCTTGCTGAAGTTACTCCAGATATTCTATGGAGTGGTGAGATTTTATTTCCAACTGGTTCATGGAAATATGTAGATTTCAAACTTGGTCGCAACGGAATGGATCTTGAAGCTGGTTTTGGAGAAAACCATTCATTTACAATTGATGATTCAAGCCCAACCCAAATAATAAGTTGTGTATATGGCACTATGGGTCCTGTCTCGGCTGTTGACGATGGGGTTATATGTTCTAATGAAATAGTTATAAATAACTATCCAAATCCGTTCAGCAGTTCTACTACAATCTCATTTTCAAACACAAAGTCCATAAAGGACACGAAGATAAATATTTATAATGTAAAAGGACAATTGGTTAAAGTGTTAGAAGTTACGAGTTATGAGTTACGAGTTGGCGAGACTAAATGGGATGGAAAAGATGAGAATGGAAAATCACTTTCAAATGGGATTTATTTCTACAAGCTTCAAGCAGGAAGCGACATACTCATAAATAAGATGATTTTGCTGAGGTAATACTTCAGCCTAATTGAGTATCGCAAATTGATATGAATCTACATAAAACATACCCAACTCGTTCCCCAGAATCACTATCCTTTCCTCGTTCCCAAGGCCCGCCTTGGGAACGAGTTTTCTTTTCTTCTATATTTCTACTTGTAATATCCCTCTCCACCGCATTTGCAACTACTGCTGTTGACCTTAGCTCCCGAATCGTAATTGATGGGGTTACAGATGACTTTACCTCTGATGAAGAACTGTTTATAAAAACTCCACTCTCTGAATCTCAGGAATTAGACGACGATTCCTGGTGGGGAGAATATAATGATGTGAAACAGATTAAGGTTACTTGGGATAATACTTATCTCTATGTGGCTGTTGATGCTTGCTGCTGGGATAATAATGTAATTCTTTTTATTGATATTTATGATGATTATGGCATTCAAAATATGCTTGATTTAAATACATGGAAACGGGCATTTAAATTTTATGGGACAAATCCCGATTTTTTCCTTGCTACATGGGACACAAATTCAAATCCAAAATTCTTCAAGATGAGAGAAGGCTCTTCTATCACAGCAGATGAAGTCACGATTAGAGATTCTGCCACTTTTAATACAGGCAATCTAAACGGAGGAATGGAAGGAGCAATTCCATGGGAAACTCTCTATTACGACTCTCTTCACACCACTCAAAACTATCCGAAAATTAAGATGCTGGCAGTTATCACAACAGGTGCGGATAATTTAAGCGGACCAGATGTTGCACCTGACAATCTTGGTGGTATGCCAAGCAATGGGAATTCAATGGCTGTCCTGGATAATTATGCAGAAATTACTATTGATGGAGATGGAGACGGCTTGCCTGATATTGACATAAGTCCAAAAGATAGTCTTTCATTCTTCAAAACCCCACCTTTTAAGGCAATCTCACTGAATGTAAATAAAGTAATTTTTCCTAATGGAAAAGTCTTTGCTCCGAATAAAGGCGAAATAATAAAATGTAAGTTGGTAACTAACAGAATAACTACATTTAATGTAGAAATATATAGTGTTACTGGAGAGCATATTTGTAATGCAGTCTTATTCGGTGAACAAGAATGGCAATGGGATGGCAGGGACGGAAGTAACAAATTAGTTCCTTTCGGTATTTACATTTTGCGGTTTGTTTCTGATTCAGGAGAAATAAGCCACAACGAAGCAGTAGTAGTGATAAAATGAAGAAGTTAGAGGTTAGAGGTAAGAAGTTAAAAGTAAGAAAAATTATAAAAGATACACGATTTATTCTTTTAATTTCTTTATTTTTACTTCTTACAAGTTCGTTGTTCGCCAATTTTATTGGTATGAACTGGGGTGCAAGGCCAATGGCTATGGGTGAAGCCTATGTAGCTCTTGCCGATGACCCGAGTGCAGTTTTCTGGAATCCAGCAGGATTAGCTAAAATCAGTCAGTATTCACTTGTTGCTTCACATCAAAACCTATATGGAGTTCAAGACCTTTACAACGAAATGGTGGCAGTTTCTATACCTTTACCGAAAGTAAGAACTGGCTTTGGTTGGACGCAAATTAATCTATTGAATGAATATTCAGAACAGGTTATCTCTCTTTCTGGGGCAAGTATTATCTGGATAAAAAATTTTCCTATTCGTTTTGGAGTAAGTCTAAAGAATACCTCTGCAAACGTATCTGGATATTCAAATATTGATTGTCCATCCACTGATTTCATAGGCGTTGATATCCCCGGAAAGTTTGATATGGATATAGGTCTATTGGCAAATCCAGGCAAAAAACTTTCTGTCGGATTTTCTGTAAGAAATCTTATTGAAAGAACTTTTAGTTTTATAAATAGTGAAGATAAGATTGCTCGTAATTATGCACTTGGATTATGTTATCATTGGCGAGATGTAGTGAATTTTCTGGCAGATTATAATTGGGATAATGACAATAGCAGCTGGCACCTGGGTGGAGAAATGTGGTTTTTTGATGTATTTGCCCCACGCATTGGAGTGTGTGGAGATAACCTAACCGCTGGTTTCGGCATTAGAGCTAAAAACTGGAATGTGGACGGAGCTGTTCTTGCTCATGATGAATTAGGAAGCACTTATAGGATTTCTGTTGGACTACAGTTTGGTGGAAGATAAAGGAGTGTCCGCGTAAGGCGGATCCACCTCTAATAGAAAACTTGAAACTTGAAATTTTAAACCGGAAAGAATGATTGTGAATATTATCAGGTATCAAGTATCAATAAAAAAGAGAAAAAAATGAAACTAAAAATTATAATCCATAAAGCAGAAGAGGGAGGATACTGGGCAGAAGTGCCTTCTATCCCTGGATGTGCAACTCAAGGGGAGACTTTTGAAGAGTTATTGCAAAATTTTTATGAAGCGGTTGAAGGTTGCTTATCTGTTAATGTAGATGTCACAAGAATTACCAGTAAAGATCGTGTAATAGAAATTGCTGTATGAAGTCTATTTCAGGCAAAGAACTGGCTAAAATACTTGAAACTCATGGTTGGAAATTATTACGCATTCATGGTAGCCACCATATATATGGGAAACCTGGAAGTGTTGTACGAATTTCTGTTCCAATTCATGGCAATAAGCCACTAAAGAGAGGCCTACTGAGACACTTACTTAAGATGGCAGACCTTTCTGAAGATTTACTGAATCAATAGATTCTGTAAGTAAAGGTTAGAATTTTGAAAGTGGAAAAATAAAAACTTGAAATAGGAATAGGAAAGCGTGTCTCTATTTTCAAGTATCAATAAAAAAGAGAAAAAAATGAAAAAGTCATTGATAGTATTTCTTCTTGAATTTCTGATACTTGTGGGCATTGCTCATACTCAGGTGAAGTTGGAAGGCTATTTTGAAGGACAGTTTGGAAAAACTTATGACTCTGAAAGTTTTAAGTGGAATATGTGGGATCCGAACTATTATCTTGAGACAAGACTGACAGCAACGCCAATAGCCAACACTGAAGCGTATCTAAAGTTCTATGCAGATAAATGGAATCAGGCTGGTCAGCAGATGGACCATTCAGAATCAATTCTATCCGAAGGGCATATTAAGTTTCGGAATGAATATAAAGGAAGAGGCATACAGACAATTCTATTCACTCGTGAAAGCGGAAATTATTGGACAGATGGGTCAATGCTAAACATTCTTAATACTGGCTCGGTAAATAATGATGGCAATGGTCAGGGAGGCAGGCTCGACCTCTGGGAATCCTGGGGAGGAAGTGCAACTTATGTTTTTTCTGACTTTTCATCAGGTGTGGGAGATGATATTCATCTGCTCCGCTTGCGTCAGTCTTTTCTTCATAAAAAGCTCTTTACGGGTATCTTTTATCAACGAAAAAATTATGGCACTGGTGGGCAAAAAGATTACAATGAAGTTGTGGCAACAGATATAAAAATTCAATTTGGCAGGTATTTCTTTAATGGCGAATTGGCCTTCGGAAATGTTCCGTCAGAACAGGAGGTTGTTTCATTAAACAAGAGTTATCAAGAGCAAGGCAGAGAATTTTTCAAGAAAGGTAAATACTATGATGGATTGAAGGAGTTTTTCAAAGAGAATATTGCTACCAAAGTTGAATTCCGCGGAATGCGTCTCGGAACGCCTCAGTTAGGATACTGGTATGTTAATCCATGTGTTTGGAGTTACGGAAAATGCTATCGTAATTATATGGGTGAAAACAAATATGACGAGTATGGATATGGAATCAATTCATACTATTTTGTCCCACAAAGAGCGATAACCCTGACCTGCAATTATTCCCAGTATAAAAAGCATGAAGCAGAAGAATATTCAACTGGGAAAAGTTGTGACCCTGTTACTAACCTTTATTCTGAAGCATATATAGAATTTATTAATGGATTCAAAGGAAAAGTTTATTATAATAAGAAAGATGAAGTCTGGCACGGGGGAAAATATAAACATTATGATTTTTTTGCAGAGCTATCTGTAGAGAATCGTCTCGCAAAACTTCTTACTCAATTCAAAATAAAAGATATAGGTGATACATGGGAGAAACAGATTGCTGGGATAGAGTGTGCAGTTAATCTAACCGACCGATGGCGAGCTTTTGCGCGAGGTATGATTGTTAATGATAGGGTCGGTTCGCGAAGTAGTATATTTGGGGAGCTTCTGTACCGTATTGGTAGCAATACAGAACTTTATTTACAGTATGGCCCAAGTTGGTGGGGAGCGTATGGACTTGTTAATGACGATGGTTTTGTCTCAGGCGGTTATATGAAGAAAGAGATAAAGCTTATTTTGAAAGGGTGGTTTTAACGGTATACTATGTTCAAACGTATTCTTAAAAGTATGCGAGAAAAGATTAGAACAAACCAGTATGTAATGAGTCTTCATGCTGAAGAAGAAATGAATGATGATTAACTATCTATCTATGATGTTGAAAGTGTTATCCTCAATGGTGAAATATTGGAACGTCAGAAAGACCCTATAACAGCTGAATGGAAATACCGTATCAAAGGTAAAACGATAGATAGAGTTGACGTTGAGGTTATTACCAAGATAAGTCCCACTGGTAAGCTTGTTATTATAACTGTATACATTCTATAATAAAGAAGAAAGGATGGAAACCTTATGATTTGCGACATTTGTGGACAAGAAGGTGCACGCATCCGCAGAATTGCCAGAATATATGGCAAAGGTAAGGATTTGCTTGTTATTGAGAATATCCCTGTCGTATATTGCCCACACTGTGGTGAGAGTTATCTAACAGCAGAAACCTTACACGAAATTGAGAGGCTTAAGCTTCATAAGAAAAATCTTGCTTTTGAACGCCCTGTGAGAGCCCTCAGATACGCGTAATAGGCACAACACAGAACTCTATTTACAGAATTGGCTATACTGGTAGGGTGCTTATGAACTTGTTAATGATGATGGTTTTGTCTTAGGCGGTTATATGAAGAAAGAGATTAAGTTGATTCTGAAGGGATGGTTTTAGTGTAATGTCCCGATTACAATTGTGATCTCATTTGCTTCTCAATTGAGGACAATTGAGTTACAGTAATGCAAATGTTCATTTGTTCCTCAATTAGTTGCAGAAAAGGAGTCAAAGTGAAATTTTTTAAGTTATTTTTCCTTTTATTTTTATTCACAAATTTTTTGTATGCTGGCGTGAATTCTGTTAAAAACGGAATAGAATTCACATATGAAGCTCCGAATGCAAGTAGTGTAACTGTTGCTGGAAGTTTTAATGATTGGAATACAAATGCTAACCCTTTAGAAAAAGGTGAGAACGGTATTTGGAAAACTGTCATTAAATTGTCTCCCGGAGAATATCAATATAAGTTTGTAGTGGATGGAAATTGGTATGTTGACCCGGATAATCTTAACCAGACTGAGGACGGCTATGGAGGTTTTAATTCCGTGATTGAGATTGACTCTAAAGGAAAATTAGTGATAAAAAAGGCAAAGCAAACCAGGCAAACCATTGGCATAAAAACGGCTCTAAATCCAAAAGTATTATTTGATGGTAGATATTATACGAGTAATCGTTTTATAAATAATGAAAATGAAAGATATATGCTTGATAAACCAGTCCATGACTTGAATCTTGGAGTAAGAGTTAAGTTTAATAATGAGTTTGAAGGATATACCGTTCTTAATATAAATAATGGTGCAGAAGGTGCTGATATGTGGAAAACTCATCTTAATTACAAAAGAACTCTGCTCAAGCTGAATACGAATTATTTTTCTTTGAATGGATTTGATAATTTTGGTTCCATTACTTTTAATGACCCATTGCATATAGTTGGCGACGAGGGAAAGTATCATTATGCTTTTGGATATGGATATAAAGGTGTTTATGCTAAATCCAACATATTCTCTATCAGTCCTTTGGATTTTCAAGCAGAAGTCCTTTATGCAGACCAGTCTGGAGACGATGATGGAGATATTGGAGCAGGAAGAGGGGTTTTGTGGTTTAATTTGAGAAATAAGGATGAGCTGGTCTCAAAGGTGCATCTTGGATATTCCGACTATTCCGCAAGATTTCCTTTATCTACCACAAGTTCACAAAAAAATATTAGTAGGGAAGTGGATATAGAATTTGCTCATAGCCTTCAGTCCGCAGAATGGCAGAGCCCAATGAATTTTGTCTTTAATAGCGAATACTACTCTTTTGAAAATTCTAATATAGATTCTATAACAACCAAATGGTTAGATGGTTTCACTATTTATTTTGGGACAAAGGTTAGGTTCCCAGCTGCTCTGGAAGTCTATGGTAATTATCAAAGGAATAAGTTGAATTTTGAAAAAGAGCTTAGAAAAGATAGAATAACTATAGGTGGTAACTTTGGACTGGAAAGGTTGTCTGCAAATTTAGAATTATGCTGGTGGAAGAACCATCTGCCAGATAGCACAGTTAGTTGGTCTGATTATTATAAATATTTAGAAAAAACAGATGGAAATGGTCGTTGGTTTCAGAAATATTCAGATGTCCCATTTGAGCAATATACATTGTTAGGATATAAGACAGGACTTATCTGGAAAGTTGGTGTTGGTTATAAGTTTAATATTGGCAAGCAAAAATTTGAAGTCAATTGGCAGGATAAAATAGCACAAATCAATTTTCAATATAAGCCAAAATATATTGAGAATGAGCTTATTTTCAATTGGGAAATTTCAAGACATTGGAAGTTTTATTCTAATACCAGAATGCCTTATTACAATGACTCCTTTCTTGGTTTGAAAACTGATTTTAAAGCTGGTGAAGATTTGTTTGTTAGTAATTTCAGTAAAATTTCTTATTATTTAAAAGAGAATATTGAACTTTCACTCGGATGGGGAGTAAATCCAAAAGTAATTAATAATGTAACAGATGAATTCTATGATGGTGGTAGAGAAGAATTTATGGAATCTGTTGGAGGTTATGCAAGCTATTTGGAAAATAATTATCGCGGATTGGGAGAAAAAATTAGAACTGCTGAGCAAAAGCTGATGGATGAGCAAAGGATAAGTATTGAAGCAGTTGTTAAGTTTTGAGGATAATCTTGAGTTATCCGTCAGCTGATGGATAACTCAAGTTGAAAAGTTGTTTAGGATTAAAATTTGATGATAAAGAAAGAAAAAAGATTTGTTAAGTTATTATTTATAATACTTTTTATTTTTCTATTTTCGTTTAGTTGCTCATTAAATATTGTTAAAAGGCGTCTGTCACCGCCACATTTAGTTGAAGGTGGAATTTTATTTCAGTTTGAAGCTCCATCAGCTAAAATTGTTACTTTGTCAGGGAATTTTCCTGATAATATGTGGAGTGGAACAGCAAGCAGCTCCAAAACCTTTGACCCTAATATTGAGCTAATGTATGATGACGGAACTCATGGCGATAAAGTGGCAGGGGATGGAATCTGGTCATTAGTAAAACCTCTTGAGCCGGGCAGGTATCAATATAAGTTCGTTATTGACAGAAATACCTGGGTCAAAGACCCAAATTGTTTTGAAACCACTGATGATGGCTTTGGCGGGCAAAATTCCGTTCTGATAGTCAAATAGGAAAATATTTGCCACAATCCCTGCTTTACGCGGGGACACGGAGACACTAAGGTATAATATAAATTTTTATCTGTGTCTTGGTTCCTTTATGTTAAAATAATTTATAAAGAGGAATATCTATGAAAAAGACAAAATGGATATTTTTATTCGCAGGTTTGGCGCTACTTTTGGGTTGTGATATATTCAAAGATAATCCTGATAAACCACCTTTTACTTATAATTCAGCGTTAGAAGGATATGTTAATTTTGAAGAAGGTGCACCAGACACAATTTCAGCAAAAGTCCAGGCTTACCAGATGGGGCAGACCACTTTAATGGGCGAAACTTTTACAGATACCAGCGGTTATTACTTTATTGATAAATTGTCATCTGGAACTTATCAACTTAACATTTCAGCAGGAAATTATGACGACTTTATCCTTACTAATATAGTTCTAACTCCCTATGATACTACCTGCGTTGATACTGTTTGCTTATCAGTGATAAAAAGGATTGAGATAAGAACAATCACTGTAGATGGAGTTATTGATGAGGGGTGGGAGCCTGTTGACACGAGTTCAAGTATTCATCAATCTAATTGGTCCTCTTCAAATGACTTTGATATGCTCTATCTTGCAAGAGATGAGGATAGCTTATACATTGCAGTTACTGGCGGTTTTGATAGTGGTGGGAACACCGTGAATATCTATATTGATAAGGATTACGGAGAGGGAACAGGTATCAATGATTTTTCTGATATTCAAGGTGGTGGTTATGGAGACCATCTAAGGAAGTTGGTCACAGCGCCAGAATCTTTTGGCGCAGATATTGCATTTAGTGAATGGGCTTTATCATCTGAGGTTGGGATTGTAAGTCTGGAGGATCCAACTGCCGTTGACCAGCATATATTGAATGCCAATATTTTACTTAACAATTCTGTAATTGAAATTGCCATTCCATTTTCAGAAATTTACGATAACGGGGTATGTCCGGTTGGTTCAAAGATTGCTTTGGTAGCAATAATTGGTGGAGGCGACCCTCACTGGATAGCCAATGATAATATTCCACAGCAGGATGAAGAGCCCAATTGCCCACTTTCTGACCCATTTCCTTTTATGACGGTTTTCAGCAGGCAGTATTAACAATTTGTAACGCTCCGATAAATTGGAGTCTTTACTTGCGAATATTAGTTTTGTAACACAAGTGTCCTCACTTGAGAATATTACGGAGAAAAATAATGCCACCAAAAGGAGCTTATACCTTTGTTTTGCATAGCCATCTCCCTTATGTGATAAATCACGGTAGATGGCCTCACGGCATGGATTGGCTGAACGAAGCCACTGCTGAAACTTACATTCCTTTGTTGAATGTTTTTAACAAACTGGTAAATGAGGGAATTTCACCTAAAGTTACTATTGGAATAACCCCTGTTTTAACAGAACAATTGAACGATAATTCATTTAAGGAAGAATTCAAAGAGTATGTAAAGACCAAAATCAAAGCTGCTGTAGAAGACGAGCGACTTTTTACTTCCTGGAATCAGCTTAGGTTAGCAAGGCAAGCTAAACTCTGGCAGGATTTTTATGGTCAGATTTTATCCGATTTTCAGAATAAGTATAAAACGGATTTAGTCGGGGCTTTTAGGAAGTTACAAGATGAGGGTCATATAGAGATAATTACCTGTGCCGCTACTCATGGATATTTACCTCTTTTAGGTGAGGATACTTCAGTTCAAGCTCAGATTAAACAAGGGATAAAGACTTATCAGGAGTTTTACGGCAGACAGCCACGCGGCATCTGGTTGCCAGAATGTGCTTATCGTCCTCGCTATAATTGGGTTTCTCCATTAAAGCCGAAAGGGAAATCTAAACTGCGCAAAGGTGTAGATGAATTTTTGAGTGAAAATGGGATTGAATACTTTTTTATAGATTCTCCCTTGCTAAAAGGTGGGAAAGCGGTTGGCGTTTATATTGAACGCTTTGGGGCTTTAAAACAACTCTGGCAGCAGTTTGAGAAAGAATACCAGCCAGCCTCAGAAGACATGAGAAAATCTCCTTATGAACTTTATTTGGTGAATTCCTCAGGCCAGCCTAAAAAGCCTGTAGCTATTTTTACGCGAGATCCGAGAACAGGGATTCAAGTATGGAGTGGCGAGCATGGTTATCCGGGCGATGGGAATTATCTGGAATTTCATAAAAAGCAATTTCCAGGTGGTCATCGCTATTGGAAAATAACCAGTGCCAAATCCGACCTTGCAGATAAAGAGCAATATATTGCTGAAAATGTTGAAGAAAGATTAAAAGAGAATGCCTCTCATTTTAAAGGTTTGGTTAAAGGCATAATATTAGAAAATCAGAAGAAAGCTTTTCCTTATCCTTTTGTTTGTGCACCTTTTGATACAGAGTTGTTTGGCCATTGGTGGTTTGAGGGTCCAGGATGGATGTATTATGTTCTAAAATGGATGGCTCAAGACCCAGAGATTGAACTTCTTACTTGCAGTGAGCATCTGGCTAAGGCTAATCCACGAAAAGTGGTCTCTATTCCAGAAGGTTCATGGGGACAGGGCGGGTTCCATTGGATATGGCTTAATGATTGGACTAAGTGGACATGGAAACATATATATGAAGATGAGATTAAAATGCGAGAAGCGGCTTATGAGTTCGGTGATAATTCCGATGAAAAGTTGCAAGCCATCTTAAAGCAATTAGCCCGCGAGCTTCTACTTTTAGAAAGTTCGGACTGGCAATTCTTGATTTCCACATGGGGTGCTCGTGATTATGCTGAACTTCGTGTAGTTGAACATGATAAAAATTTTAAGAGACTTTATCAAATGTTAATTAAATATGGACGAAAGAAAGAAGCTGACCAGAGTGATTGGGAATTTTTAGAAAGTGTGCAAAAAAGAGATAATCTTTTTGAAAATATTGAGCCCAAATGGTGGGCAAAAGTAGAATTTCCTGCCTAGCAAAACAAGATTATGTAAGATGTGAATAATTCCTCTAATATAATTTGTGTTAATAGGGAATTAAAAAGTCCGTTAGTATCTGTGTGAATCTGTGGCAAAAAGAAAAAAGGAGAACAATGAAAAAGTATTTAATCTTTAGCCTGTTGCTTATCCCTTTAATTTTTTCAGGATGTGCAACATTAGGCTTTGGCGAATTTGAAGGAAAAAGCAAAGTCCTGGAGAAGGGACAAGCAAAAGGAGTTGCATTTACTTATAAAGACCCCAATGCCACTTCAGTGGCACTCGCAGGGGAGTTCAATAATTGGGATGCATCTGCAAATCCTATGAAAAAGGAGGGGGACACATGGAAAATAGTTTTACCACTTAAACCAGGAACATATCAATATAAATTCGTTATAAATGGAACAGACTGGAAAGAAGACCCAGACAATCCCAAAACCGCTGATGATGGATATGGCGGGAAAAACTCTGTAATAGTTGTAGGAGAAACAAAAATGACAACTGAGATAAAGAAAGAAGAACCAATCACTACAGGCGAATTCCCTGTAAAATTTACTTACCAACCACTCACTGGTGGCAAGCATGAAGTCTTTTTGGCTGGAGAATTCAATAACTGGTCACCAACCGCAACACCAATGAAAGAGTCAAATGGAATTTATGAAGTTATACTAAACCTTAAACAAGGTAAATATGCCTATAAGTTTGTCGTAGATGGCAACTGGGTTACAGATGAAAATGCTGAAGAATTTGTCGGCGATGGTTTTGGTGGACAGAATTCAATAATTTATGTAGGGAAAAAGGAAGATATTAATGCCTTACATAAAGTTGAGTTTCGATACCGTCCTAATACCACTGTAACAGATGTATATTTAGCAGGCTCATTTAATGATTGGAATCAAAAAGCAAACAAAATGGAAGATACGGGTACAGGGCTTTATTCTACAACATTGTTACTCAAATCAGGGGAATATCAATACAAATTTGTGGTTAATGGCACTGATTGGATAACTGATGAGAGTGCTGAAAAATTTGCTGATGATGGATTTGGAGGACAAAATTCTGTGATTGTGGTTGATGATAGATTTCCAAAAGTTACTATTGAAAAAAAGGATGGATTAATGATGAGTTATGGCATTCCAACCGAACAATCTTTAGAAACGGTTAACCCTCTTTCAGAAACAGAAATTGAGTTCAAAACCAAAGCCCATTCTGGGGATGTGGAATCTGTCTATCTGTGGAAAGATGGCAAAAAAATTGAGATGAAAAAGATTGCTGAGGATGGCACTTTTGACTATTTTCATAAAATACTTAAATTGAAGTCAAAAGATGAAAAGTTTGATTATTGCTTTGTCTATAAAGATGGAGAGAAAGAATATTATCTTCTAAAAGGTGAAATCTCTGCAAAATTTGATAAGAACAAACTATTTCATTATTCTAAAAATATTGTGAAGCCATTTTTTACTCCTGACTGGGCAAAAAATGGAATTATCTATCAAATCTTTTGTGATAGATTTTATAATGGCAATCCAGCGAATGACCAGGACTTTTCAGAATGGTATTATAATGGCGTGAGAACTCCACCTCCGCCTGGTAAAAAATTACCTCCAAATAAGCAATATTTTCATCTTGTGAAAGACTGGTATGATATTTCCGGATTAAAAAGTAATCCGTACAGACACGACGGCAAACCCGATTGGTGGTCATTCTATGGTGGGGATATTCCGGGTGTTCATCAAAAACTGGATTATCTTACAGATTTAGGAATAACAATTATTTACTTCAATCCAATCTTTGAAGCAAAATCAAATCATAAATATGATGCGGTTGATTATAAGAAGTTAGACCCTCATTTCGGCACAGAAGAAGAGTTTAAAGCATTTGTTAAAGATGCTCATAAGAAAGGGATTAGAATAATAATTGATTGTGCATTTAATCACACAGGCGATACTTTCTTTGCATTTCAGGATTGCATAAAAAATGGTCCTAAATCAAAATATTGGCATTGGTATGAATGGAAAAAGTGGCCCCTTCCAGACCCAATTCCAGAGAATTTCAAACCAAGTGATTATTATGAATGCTGGTGGAATGTGGGCGAGATGCCTGACCTTGACTATGATAGAAGCCGTCCAAATCCTGCTGAAAATGGTGTGAAAGATATTAAAGATGCTGACCCAAACTGGGTTGTCGTAAATTATATCTTAAGTGTTGCAGATTATTGGATTGGCGAGATGGATGTTGATGGTTTTCGCCTTGATGTGCCTAATGAAGTTCCATTCTGGTTCTGGAAATTATTTCATGACAAGGTCAAATCTATCAAGCCAGACGCATACTTGGTTGGAGAAATCTGGGGAAATGCAATTGAATGGGTTAATAATGATTATTTTGATGCGGTTATGAATTATGCATATTTCAAAGACCCTGTGATGCGATTTTTCTGTATGCGAAAATGCAATGCAGAAACTTTTGACCGCGACCTAAAACCCGGTCTGCTTAATTATCCTGTTCAGGCATCTCAGGTGATGATGAATCTGATAGATAGCCATGACACTTTTCGCTATCTTGAGTCTGCTGGCGGCGACATAAATAAACTTAAAATGGCAGTCCTGTTTGAGATGACTTATGTAGGTGTTCCACACATCTGGTATGGAGATGAAATTGGTATGATGGGAACACACGACCCTGATTGCCGAAGACCTTTTAATTGGAAATATAATGAAAACCCAAAGGCAGTAGATTTGAGAGATTTTTATAAGAAATTGATTTCTATAAGAAAGCAGAACTCTTGCTTACGCACGGGAACATTTAAAACACTTTTGGCTGAAGGAAAAGTATATAGTTATCTTCGCAGTGATGAAAATAATGATATTATTGTTGTAATCAATAATG
>JAGGUR010000039.1 GCA_021158425.1 Candidatus Cloacimonadota bacterium
AAAGATAACAATAAATATTATAATAAAAATTAATAATCTTAAAATAAATTTCATTGTTTACCATAATGTAGCACAGGCTTCCAAGCCTGTGCAATTAACGACCCAAGCCTGTGTATTATTAACGACCTTGGTCGGTCTCGGCGCCCAGCCCGTCTAGTCGCCGAGACTGAACGGAAAGGTCGTTCTACTTAAATATCAAATGTAACGACTGAACTATAAATCCCATTTTCCTTCTTAATCCTAATATTATGATAAGTTACTGCCTTTATTTCCTGAGCGATTTTATCTAAATCCAGTGTATGATAATAACAATCAATTGATATTTCATTATCTGAAAATTTCAGGATTTCGAAATGATAAAAATAACAAAATTTTATATTAATTTGAAATAAAATTTCTCGTAAAAAATCAATGTACAAAACGGTAACCTCCTCATCAGAGAATTTCAAAGAAATCTTTTCACCCTTTCCTATTACTTTATCTTGTTTACGATTAAATATAATCTCTGATAGTGAAAGCGCACTGTTTATAAACAATTCTTCAATTGTTTTTCCAAAAAATTCTACTGCTAAATCCGCGGTGTGGTCAACAATTTTATACTTCATTTCTTTTTGTTTATTTTGAATTTTGATATTTGAAATTTATTTGTATTTTGAAATTTGGACTTTGGATTTTAATTAGTTATCCCTTCAATACTCCTAATGGACGAGTTCTAACGACTTTTTTTGCCAACCCTGCTAATGAAACCGCTTCTACAACCTCTGTTACATTTTTATAAGTATCAGGTGACTCCTCAACAAGTGTATTCCGTTGTACAGAATATACTATTATCCCTTGACTTTGTAATTGGTTTTTCACCTGATTGAAGTTGAATTTTCTTTTGGCAGCACTCCTACTCAATATTCGTCCTGCTCCATGACAGCAAGACCCGAATGTCTCTTTCATTGACTGTTTTGTTCCAACCATCAGGAAAGAGTGCGTTCCCATATCTCCCGGCACGATAACTGGTTGACCTGTTTTCTGAAATCTTTCCGCCAATTCAGATTGATACGGACCAAAAGAGCGTGTTGCACCTTTTCTATGCACGCATAATTCCATCTCTTTTCCGTTTATCTTATGTTTTTCAACTTTAGCAATATTATGGCAGACATCATAAATTAGTTGAAAACCAAGTTCGGATTTAGAAATTGATAAAGCTTTTTGAATAGCTTTGTTAGCAAGACTCATTAAAACCTGCCTATTAGCCCATGCATAGTTTGCAGCACAAGACATTGCTTGAAAATAATCAGAGCCAAGTTTTGAGTTAAAAGGAGTACAGGCTAATTGTCTATCGGGAATTGAAAATGGTAATTTATTTAGCTGACCAACCATCAAATGTAAATAATCATCACAAATTTGATAGCCAAAACCTCGCGAACCACTATGAACCATAACGATTATCTGGTCTTTTGCCAGAGAAAATTCATTTGCCAGATTCTGGTCATAAACCTCATCAATCACTCCAATTTCCACAAAATGATTGCCTGAGCCGAGTGTTCCCACCTGATTTAGCCCCCTACTTCTTGCCCGTTGGCTAACTTTATCAGGATTGGCTTCTTTCATTCTACCAAAGCTTTCAGTGGCTTCTAAATCTGACTCTTCTCCGTATCCTTGCTCTATAACCCACTTTGCGCCGTTGAGCATAACCTCCTCTTCTTCTTTCTGATTCAATCGCTTTATTGCACCGTGAGAACCAAGTCCACTTGGGACAAATTCGTAAAATCCTTTAACAATCTCAGGAATCTTGCTTTTTATATCTTTTAGGAACAGATTTGTTCTGCAGAACCGTACTCCACAATTTATATCATAGCCAACACCGCCGGGAGAGATAATCCCGTTTTCTAAATCAAATGCAGCAACTCCACCGATTGGAAATCCATAACCATAATGAATGTCAGGCATTGCCATAGAGTATTTTTGAATTCCTGGTAAAGTTGCGACATTTACCACCTGCGAAAGTGCATTGTCTCTGATAATTTGTGTAAGCATTGATTCAAGTGCATAAAATCTTGCAGGCACACGCATATTCCCTTTTCGTGGTATTTCCCAGATAGCTTCAGCAATCTTTTTTATCTCATAATCTTTATATTTCATCTTTTTCCTTTGTGCTATCAATTAACAGACTATATTACTAATTTTGATTGCTATTCATCCTTTTTTATAACTATCTTATTTAATGCCTCTCTGATGGTTTGCACATCCACCTTTGTATTTATACAGGGACCTTGAGGGCGAATATTTAGAATTCCAAAAGTCTTGATAGGAAAAGCATCCTGAATACCAGAGACAAGGTCTCTATAACACGCAACAGCAATAATTAATTTCGGTCTCTTCTTTAATACAATTCTTCTTGCCAAAGTTCCACCAGTTGCAATTGCTATATCAACACCAAATTCTTCTGCTAACTTAGAAATGTCTCCAATGTTACATTTTCCGCATCTTTTGCAATTATCGGGGATAACAGTTATTCTAATTGGACAAGAAGTATCTTGCAAACAATGTGGTAAAAGTATCAGCACATCAGATGCATTATATTTAGGATTTAACGCTTTTATAAGTGAATCATTTACACTTACAAATGATTCACCGATTTTTTCTTTTCTGATTCTAAAAATTTTACCAACAAAAATGCAAATCGGGTACATAAACCTAATAAACAATTTAACAGCAAAATTGGCTATAAGGAAGTTCTTCTCAAAAACAGAGGTAAGAAAAACAAGTATTGTGCCAATTACTAAAATCAGAAAGAAAATTCTCAATGCTGATAGTAAAACAAATGGTAAAGCTTGGTTAAATTCGTGTAGGCGTGGAGAAATAAAGTACCACAAGCCTGTTACCATAACCATGAGTAATATTAAACTAAGGGTAGAGAGCCACAGAAAAAGCCCTTTACTAATTACTCTATTATTCTCCATCATTAAATCTTTGACCCTCCTTTGATATATCAGGTTTCCCAAGGCTAAAAGCATAAGCAGACATCTCTTTTTTGCCTTCTGGTTTTACTGTTTCTACTAATATCGCACCACAGCCTGTTCCAACAAGTATCCCCTGATTTTTTACAATTTTTAAAACCAGACCCGGTTTCCCATTAATATTTATGAATGGTTTTGCTTTTATGATTTTGAGCTCTTTATTCTGGAAATAAGTAAATGCTCCTGGATATGGTGAAAGTCCTCTTATCAGGTTTGCGATATCTTCTGCTGATTTGGTCCAGCGTATTCTTCGTATATCTCTATTTATAAATTTGGAAAATGTGGCTGAACTCTCATCTTGTGGCATAGGATTTGCAATTCCTCTATCAATTAAAAACAGAACCTTTAGCACATCATTTGCCCCTTGCTCACTTAGCTTCTTTAATAAGCTACCATAATTATCTTCAGGCATAATTTTCATTTTACTTTGATAAATAATATCACCAGCATCCATTTTTTTTGTCATAAAGAATATTGTATTTCCGGTTTCTTTCTCTCCATTAAAAAGAGCCCAATTGATAGGAGATGGACCTCTATATTTAGGTAAGAGTGAAGGATGAAGATTTATACATCCAAATCTTGGAATATCCAATATTTTCTGGGATACTATCTTTCCATATGCTGCGGCAATTATTAAGTCCGGATGGTAACTCTCAATCTTTTTTATGGCTTCTTCGCTGTTGATATTTTGAGGCTGAAAAACCGGAAGATTATGAGATAAGCAATATTGTTTAACTGGTGAAAATTTTAATTTCTGACCTCGTCCTCTTTTTTTATCGGGTTGTGTTATTACTAAAACAGGAACTAATGAAGCAAGAATGGGAATCGCAAAGTCGGGCGTTCCCATAAAGATAACATTCTTAATTCTATTTATCCCCTGAAATGCTTTATTCATTTATTGATGAGCTTTACACCAGCATTAATCCTCATGTCCGCGGGGATTAATGAAGTGATGCAATATTAACACCCCGTTTAGTTGTAGCAGCAATTTTTTTTAGCTTACCTTGCAGTAACCTCCTCTTAATTGGTGAAATCTTATCAATAAATAAGATACCGTCCAGATGGTCATATTCATGCTGAACTACCCGAGCAAAAAGGTCAGTAGCGATATATTGTTTCCATTTTCC
>JAGGUR010000139.1 GCA_021158425.1 Candidatus Cloacimonadota bacterium
TAGTTTAAAGTCACTTTCTGCATCTTCTTCATCAATAATAGTTTGAGAAATATCTGCAGCAGCTAATAAATCAATTGCAGCAAGAGGTAAAAGGATTGATGCACCTGCTCGTAAAGTTGTAGGAATTTCATCTTCATTTTCAGAATCAGTATCCCAGGTTAACTTTCCCCCAAGATTGCTAATACTTGCACCAATTCGGAGGGGATTTAACAATAGCATAGTTCCTGCATCAAAAGCAAATCCAGTCCCTTTATTATCATAAAGAGTATGATTGATGTATTTTGCAGTTCCGCCAAGACTCAATATTGGCAACAACTTTGCACCAGCAGATAATCCAAATGCCATTTCAGTATCGTCAAATTTTTCTCCAGTTGGCACATCATCTACACATTCAAT
Organism: Candidatus Cloacimonadota bacterium; assembly: GCA_021158425.1. Taxonomy (GTDB): domain Bacteria; phylum Cloacimonadota; class Cloacimonadia; order JGIOTU-2; family JGIOTU-2; genus JAGMCF01. The sequence continues at coordinate 397 of JAGGUR010000139.1, forward strand.
AATGTCACTTACACCAAAGCTGGTAAAGGTCAAAGCAACTGCACTACCTCTTTCATTACCCATAACAATTGTAGCTTGATAGTTTTGTCTGTCCAGGGTCATAATATTATACATACCACCAATTCTTGAGTTAGTAATCTGTGCTAATCCAGCGGGATTGAAATATGGACCATTTACATCATCTGCAACACCAGTAAACGCATTACCCATACCAGCCGACCTTGCTCCAATTGGTATACGCAAGAAAGCTCCACCCTCGCCACCTGAGGCATCACCATCTGCAAAAATAAAACCAACGGATAAACACATGATAGCAACAAAAGATATAATCATTTTTGTATATTTTGTATTTTTCATCTTTATCTCCTTTCTTAGCGTAACACCGCTACTTTAATGATGGTTTTCTCGCCAGCTTCATTCTCCACGATACAGAAGTAAACACCATTAGCCACATCTTTACCAACATCATTTTTCCCATCCCAGGTTAATGCATCTAATTCAGCCACTAACTGATTTGATACATCATAAATCTTAATTTTTACAGGTGAAAGTGGGTCATCAAAATTAGGATGAAATGTGCCAGAGCCAGGATTAAATGGATTTGGAGAGAAGTAGGGTTCTTTAGATGGTTCAACAGGTCCGAGCTCAACTATTACTTCGTTATTGTCTTCGTTATACTCCTCTACATTTTCGTCAGCATCCGCGCGGATATAAATATAATGAGTAAGTGTATCTGGCATAGTCCAATTCAGAATTACTGTTTCTTCATCTCCATTTCCCATTGGTCCAAGATTAAATGCTCCAATCGGATTGACTGCTATCGTTGGGTCCCCATCATAGAAACGAACAACAAACTCTCCAACAGTAGCACCACCGTCAGTATGGCATTCAATGGTAGCTTCAAAAATTACTGAATCTCCCTCAGCAGGATTAAGATTTGATACGTCTACATTATCATCTGTTAGTTCTAAATCAACATTTGATGTCCAAAGAGTTACATAATTAGGTGCAGTTGTATCCGAAGTTGCTGTTGCTGTGGAGACTTTTAGTCCAATAAGCCCGTAATATTTAGTACTTTTTCGAAATACAACATCAGTTGTTTCACCTGTTGCATCGTCGTATTTTCCATCACCATCTGTATCCCATTCCCAGAGTATGATAGGATCGCCATCAGGATCATAAGAGCCAGATCCATCCAATGTGATTGTCTCTCCGGGTTTACCAGCATATGGACCACCAGGATCAGCAATCGGTGCATGGTCTACAGAATCATTTACTACTGTTGTGTGCACATCCATATCAGTCAAACTATCGCTACCAGTAACACGCAAAGTAACTTCAAAAGTATCTTCCACAGAATACTCCCACATTACAAATTCACCGATAGCATCAGGATTATCCCAATCTATACCATCATCAGCATCAAAGTCCCATTCCCATTTAGTAATAAATTCATCTGGATTTTGATGGTAGGAATTGGTGCCTGAATAAGCAATAGGTGTATCTGTTGGTTGTGGTAAGTTGGAAGAACTAATGACAGCTACGGGTTGTAATTGAACTACACCACGAGTTAATACTAATATTGAAGTAGGAGTTGTTCCTGCTGTCCAGGTGATAGCATAAGTTCCACCAGGCCAGGAACCATCTGCATTTTGTCCATAAGTGGTATTATCAAGCAGATAATCCGAAATTTCTTCATACCAATCTATTGGAGCAGTACCAAATGTTGTTATGTCATAGAATTCCATAGCTTTTTTAAAACCATATAGTGCATAGTAATTTCCACCTAACATTTCACCAACCCATTGTTCATCGGAGGTATCATAGAAGTGAACATCTAAAAAATTTAGTGCATCTACAACTGAAGAATCTGTGATTGCTGTACCTATGTAATAATGACTTGCCACACCTGCTCCTGTTTTAACATTATTATTCCAATAAGTCGGGGAGGTATAACCAAAACCACCATCAATATCCTGACTATATTCTAACCAATATGCCAGTTCATCTTTTACCCATTGTGGTGTTTGTATTGGTGGCATATTTTTTTCAATTGCTTCCAGAGCAAGCACAGGCCACTGGACAGCTGAGTTATCACTTGAGCCATAATTACTAGTAGTAGCACCATATCGCCAACCACCACGTTGATTTCCAGAAGATGCGTCCGTTTGTGACCATGCAATACAATTCATTGCATCTTCCATAACTTCATAATATGTCATTCCTGCAAGGTTACCACTTGCAACAACACTATCAGGTTGATTGCTTGCCGCAACAGACAAGCACCCAATACCATTTGCATATACATTAGTAGAAAAATAAACTCCAAAACCATTACCATCAGTATCTGGATCACCAGCGGTTTGTACATTAATAGAAATTTTTCTGCCATGATGATTTATTATCCAATCTAAGCCTAGTTGAACAGTTTCAGCATAAATATCCTCATCACGATCATTATTTCCGTGATGTGCATTTTCTTCAAATGCCAATACTGCTAACCCTGTATTACCCATTCCGTAATAATCACTTGAATCGTACCACCAGCCATTTGCATCTTGATCTAAGTACAACCAGCGCATACCGTCTTCAATAGCAGCATTAATCCGCTGTTGCTTATCAATAATCGGGATTACATCAATAGAAGTTTGATCAATATCCACTTTACTGCTATCATCTGTAACAGTTAGAGTTGCGGTTTTTAATCCTCCTGTAGTAAAGGTATGAGTTACAGCAATGTAGCGTGCATCAGTTACAGTTCCTGAATAAACACTATCTTCAACTATCCATTCATAAGTGCCATTGGTTGCATCGCCCCAATGTACATTACCCCAAATTGTAATTTCTCTGTCAACCCAACTATAATAATGAGGCATACAATTTACCATTGGTCCAGCTTGCTTTGAGCGCATTATTACATCCCAGTCACCAGGGTCATTCAATTCAGGTGGAGGAGGTGCTTTTGAATATTTTTCAAGCAACTCCTGTGCTTGGATTATCAGATCATCTGCCAATACAGATGATAGCATTAAACCCAATGAAATAATAATTCCGATAAGTATCAATAGAATTTGTTTTTTCATAGGATAATACTCCTTTCTTGTTTTTTTATCCTCTAATTTCTTCTAAACATAAAACACAATAACTTGTAACTAATACCTTGTTATTCTCTCTCCATCTTCCATTTTCATTCTGCCACCATCCCTCTTCATTTTGGATTTTTAGGATTTGATTAGCTAATTCTTCTCGCCAATTGTGTTTTACATTATTGTTATCAACAATAATATCCTCACCATAAACCCTTAATGCTCTTGCCATCGTATGATAGTAATAAAACAATCCTTGATTCCCCATTTTAGGTGTAGTTTCAATAACAAAATTATTCCTTATCCAATTATACGCAGCTTGAATTCGTGGGTCATCTCTGTCAAGTTTTGCATAAATCATACTTTTCAAACCAATATAGGTCATACTACCATAAGAGGCTACACCACCCGCTTTACTTTTTCCAGCTTCATACATAAATCCACCATCATTTTCTGAATATTCTTCTGGATTGTAAGCTTTTAGATTTTGACATCGTTGCAGGAAAACAAGCGCCCTTTTGAAAAATAGTTCCTTTGCTTCCTTGTTTTTAACTTCTTGTTTTTGAAGGTTCTCAATATCAGTTGGAATTGTTTCTTTTTCCATTAACGATTCAATTACCCATTGCATATTAGATAAATCAGGTCTATTATCACTTTTATCATACCCAATTCCGCCATAATATAGACTGTCAGGTGAATATCCCTCAGATTCATCAAGTTGAATGTCTAATAAGAATTTTTCAGCTCTATCAATGAGTTCATCATATTTGGGGTCATTAGCTTCTTTCAACGCCATTAAACAAATTGAAGTATTGTAATTAGGAAGGTCTCCAATATGGATTGAACCATCCAATTTAGCACAATTAACAATAAAATTCAATCCTTTTGCCACAGTTTCAAAATTTGAAGTAATATTAGGATTACTTCGTAACATAGCAACTACAACCAGAGCTGTAATTGCAGGATAATGTTCCCAACTTCCATCTTCTTTTTGTTGAGCTTCTAACCATGTTAATCCTAATTTAATAGAATGCTCAATTTCTCTTTGAATGGATAAATTGACTTTGGAATAAGAATTAGAAAAGCAGATGATTATCAGAAAGAATAAGACTAAAACTTTTTTCACAAATTCACCTCCTTTCGTGACAATATAGTGTCACTAATAACCTGTATTTCATTTTAATTATTTGGTCTAATTATGATTTTAGCTTTCGTGCCTTTACTTGGTACAATTTTTGAGTTAACCGAGTAAAGCACATCATTATTTCGAGTTTCCAAAGGATTATCAATGATTGAATATGGGTCATGATATGTTGTAATAATAGATTCTTCAATATCTGCCATAAAATGCCCTTCAACAAACATTGACCCCAAGAAAATCCAGGGTGTTTCCATCATTTCTTTTTCTCTAATAAGATTATAAGCTAATTGTTCAATTCTTACATTTACAATGTTGTTAAGTGAATCAATCCATTCAACAAAAATTAATAATGAATCACTGTGAGAAATCTTATCTTTGTCTTGATAATCTGAATTTTGTTTGCATCCAAATCCCAACAATAGTAATGCGACTTGAAGATGCGAAGGCACAATATCTGTTTTCAAAACACTTTCATGCAATTTGCCATGCTTTCCACACAAAATCAATTCTATCATTCCTTTTTCCATATTAAACTCAGCAGGAAAAATGATTTCTCGTTTTTCTTTGTTTATGGTTATATTTCCAATTTTATATAAATCATCATTGATTTTTTTAATCGTAGAATTTTGAATTTCATCAGCGACTAAAATATTAAAAAATAAACAAGTTAACAATACAGTTATGATAATTTTTGGCACTTGTCACCCATTATTAAAGAATGATGTTATTAATTATAATTAGCATTTAAATAAAATAAAAAAATTCTAACAAATAACAAAAAAGAAATACAATGTTTTTTTATTAACATTCAAAATATTGTCAAGTTTTATATGAAAATATTCCTTATTAAATTATTTTTATATAAAATAGAATACAAAGTCAATTCATTTTATCATACTTTTCTTTAAATTGTTTTATACTTTTATAAATTGACTTTGCGGCTCTATTCTGGAAATCTTTATGTTGTAATTTTTGTTCTTCCCACTTATTAGATAGAAATGCAACCTCTACTAAAACAGCTGGCATAAAAGCTCCTCTAAGCACATAGAAATTTGCATGTTTAACTCCCTTATCTTTCGTGCCCAATTCTTTTACTAACGACTTCTGACACATCTCAGTCAAATCTATGCTCTCAATCAGGTATTCACTTTGCCGCATATCATAGAGTATAAAATCCAAATCAGTATACCGTTTGATGCTTTCTGGGTCCTCAAATCTGATAGCATCATTTTCCAGAGCCTCCACTGCTCGCGCCTCCGTAGTCTTTGCAGGCGAAAGGTAGTATACTTCCGTTCCATTAGCTCGTGTGTTTCTTGATGCATTGCAATGAATACTTACAAATAAATCTGCTTGATGGTTATTCGCAAACTCTGTTCTGTCCCCCAAAGAAACAAATCTATCGTCTTCACGAGTAAGTAATACCGTTACATCAAGATTTTTTTCAAGGAGTTCTTTTACTTTTTTTGCTATGTTTAAGACTACATCTTTTTCCTTTAATTTTAGATACTTTCCAACTGCACCAGGATCTTTTCCTCCATGACCTGGGTCAATCACTATTCGTTTGATTAGATACTGTTCCATAGCAGTAAGATTAACAATTATTCTATTATTATTGAATACAACACGGTCAGGAAAGAACTTATTAGCACATAGATTTAAGAAATATTTCGGGATATAAAAATTACCATCTTGTATCTTTATATTATTATATAGATTATAGTTTTTTTTGCCAAATTTTACCCATTTATTATCAAAAAAGAACCTACACTTTTTATTAAAGATTGTAAAATCTATTATTTGTAAGTTTGGATTAATATCTAACCTAGCTTCCAATACTCGTGTTAAATCATAAATATCAATATAACTTCTGTTTTGCAGCTGGTATATTTGAAGATGGTCTTTTCTGGATGAATTAACATAAGATACTGTATATTCGCTTGCAAAAAGTGGAATTGCTAAAAACAAGAAAACAACTATAAAAAATAATTTTTTCATCTGAAAATCCTTTCACCACAAAGTCACAAAGACACAAAGAAAATAAATATAAACTCTCATTCCCATCCGTCTTGGCTCGGCCAAGCCGAGACAGAAGCCCCAGCTTGGGAATGCTTAATGCCATTTTCATTCTCCTTTGCGTCCCCGAGGTATCAGGGACATGTATGTTTCATATGTAAATACCTTGCCACAGGGACACAGAGAACACAGAGATAATTTCTATTTCTTGTTTTATTATCCAATGTTTCTGTCCCTGCAGATAATTTTCAAGCTCCTTTGCCTGCCCCCGCCTGCCCCGTGAAATTTCTTCCTATTTCACTGGGGTTAAATTCCTTTCTATTTAATGGGGTGTCCTGTCCCCGATCTAATCGGGGATTCGGGACATGAATGTTTTATATGAAAATAGCACGCAACTACACACCCCGTCTTCCCGACAAGTCGGGAATCCACCCCTCTCAAGAGGGGATTTTTCGGAATTCCCCTCTAACAAGAGGGGTCTCCGATTCATCGGAGGGGGTGTGTTATTTTCATCATCCTTTGCGTCCCGATTTGTTTTCGGGACATGTATGTTTCATATAAAATTCATTATTAAATTTTTATTATTCATTTTTGTTACTTGGTGTCTTTGTGGTTTATTAAAATTTTTTGTCAACTTATTATTGACACTTAAGTTACAAATCTTGAAATTTGAATTTATTATGAAAGAAAAATTATATATCATTGACGGCACGGCGGTTATTTATCGTTCATTTTATGCTTTTAAGAATAGACCCCTGATTAACTCAAAGGGAGAAAACACCAGTGCTATTTTTGGCTTCCTGCGCACAATCATTTCTATAATTGAGAAATTTAATCCAAAGTACTTTGCTATTACTTTTGATGAAAAGGGACCTACATTTCGCCATAAGAGATATCCCGAATATAAAGCAACGCGAGATAAAATGCCTGAAGAATTGATTGAACAATTAGAGCCTATTCAGAACCTGGTTAAATCGGCTGGTGTCCCTCATCTCTCATTACCCGGCTTTGAAGCAGATGATATTATCGGAACTCTAGCGCAAAAATTCTCTGACAACTGTGATGTTGTAATCGTTTCCGGAGACAAAGATTTTTATCAACTTGTAAATGATAATGTCACTTTGTTTGATTTATCTAAAGACAAGCATATTGGTAAAGAGGAAGTAAAGAAAAAATTCGGCACAACCCCGGATAAAGTTATTGATATTCTGGCTTTAACAGGTGATTCTGCTGATAATATTCCCGGCATTCCAAAAGTTGGAATCAAAACTGCAATAAAATTGATGCAGCAATTTGGCAGTTTGGAAAATATCCTTGCAAATGCTGAAAAAGTATCTCCTGAACGAATTAAGGAAAATGTAAAAAAATTTGCTCAGCAGGGTATCTTATCAAAAGAATTAGTTACAATTGACCGCAATGCACCGATAAATATATCTTTAAAAAATCTGAAACTTCAAAATATTTTCACAGAAGGCTTAAGAAAGTTCTGTGAAGAGTATGAACTGAACACATTCTTGAAGTATTTTGCAACCAAAAAGGAAACCTCCCCTACTGAAAAAATCGAGTATTGCACAGTTAATAACGAATCAGAATTTGAGAAACTTTTATCCGAATTGCAAAAACAGGAAAAAATCTCTATTGATTTGGAAACAAACTCTCGCAGTCCTATTAATGGAAAAATAGTTGGAATCTCAATCTGCTTTGAACCAGATAAAGCATATTACATTCCAATAAGACATTATATTGGAAAGCAGCTGAATGCTAAGGATGTTTTAACTTCGTTGAAATCAACTTTAGAAGATGATAGCAAACGTTTCATAGGTCACAACATTAAATTTGATTATATGGTTTTTCAGAATGAAGGAATAGAAATTGCAAATCTTTATTTTGACACAATGATTGCCTCTTATCTTCTTTCGCCAGAGGAACATCGCCACAAACTTGATGTAGTTAGTTTACGATATCTGCATCATAAAATGATTCCGATTGAGGCACTTATTGGAAAAGGTAAGAAACAGAGGAATTTTGCCGAAA
>JAGGUR010000166.1 GCA_021158425.1 Candidatus Cloacimonadota bacterium
CATACTCACCGAAATGAAGTTTAATACTTACTTTATCGTATTGCTCAAAAAAGTTATAAAAGTTAGATTTCGTTACAACATCTGATAACTTATCAAAAATGTTTCTTTGAAAACTTGTTTTGAAATCAATGAAATAGACTTTGCTTTTCATATAATAAAACCTCTAATTTCAACAGAATGCAAAATATTCAAAATACATATTATATTTTATTATGGGGAAGTTTACAATTTTAATTCTCATATCAAAAAGTTATTCCAAGATTAAAAATTTCAACGCCAAAAATGAAGTTTTTATTATTGATTCCTTCTTCTGCGAATGCTTGATCAAGATATTTCATTCGACCTAATAGTGGTTTTGTAATATTCAATTGCGTACTGTAATAGAGATTTTTTGTAAAGAAAACTCTGTGACCCAAGCCAATAGATATTCCCCAATAACTGTTTGTTTTGTCACCAGGTTCAACACCATATAACCCCACAATATTAAAATAACGCATCCCTAAATTGAAATAAAATCCATCTTTGATCAAAGTTAAAAATTTCCTAATTTGAAGGTCAATGGAGAAGAATTGTTTTAACTCATAATGAATTAGATAGAATTTGCTATATCTATAATGAAATGGTAACGTAATTTCGCAATTTTTTATTGTATTTGGGAAACCAATGCAACCGTTTATTGCAAGTTGGTCAGAACAGGCAAAGTGAAAAAACTTGAATGCGTTAAATTCAATGATATATTTTTTATTCTTATAATATGACTTAACTTGCGGAACTTCTCTTTTTTTAGCAAAATTTGCAAACTGAAGAGACAGTAGTCCACCATATAGACTTTCAATATTGTTTATATTCACAAATCCATAAAATCCAATTCCTAAAGGACCAACTATATGTTTTACAAATTGACATTCAAGTGGTATGCCAAGAGTTGAATTAATGTCTTTTTTATAAAATGCATCAATTTCATCATTATAGATTATTTCTCCGCGTTTAACTACACGATTGTAGCTTAAACCCACTGCAAAAGAGATGAAACCATCTGCACCTCTTTTGAATCTAATAGGTTTTCCATAAAGGATGCTAAACTCTGAGTTTGATTCCAAGAAATTATAATCCATCGCATAAAATGGATTTTCTGATTTTGACAATATTCTCCCAGAAATTGTATGATTATCTTTTATAATAGTAAATATCCCACCAATATAAATACTTTCCTCACTTCCATTTAGTCCGAGATTCAATACAGAAAGTATCTTGTTCGTATTTTTTTCTTCAGCAGTTAAAAAATTACTAATTATAAACAATATTACAGTGATAAAAAAGAAATATTTGCATAGTTTCATGATTTCTCCTCTCAAATCCTTAGGAAAATTGCACTAACTTTTTTCTTATATTCAAAATATTGATTACTAAATTTTTGTCCACGAAAATTTCCTTTAGTTCCTAAAACCAATCTTTTATATACACATTCTCTTTGAGTAGCATCGTATCCAATGGTTCTATAATATTTTCAGAGATTTTAGCTTCTCCATAGTCAATAATTTCTTTTACAGAATTTCTGCCAATAAAAAGACGAGAAAAAGTGCTGATATCTGTTTTAAAAATGTTTTTTGAATCATGAATTCTTTCCACATTACCTTCAGCAACATTGAAAGCAAACTTTCCGCTATTTTCTTCAGAGATTGGGTCATCAATTTCCAGCATAAAATCAAATTTCAAATCAGGTTTTATTTCCAATTGAACGAGAGCTTTTTCTATATTTATTACTTTAAACATCATTTCGCTTATTAACTTTATATCTTTAAAATGAGTGGGCACAAAATGGTAAATATCAAAATTCTCTGGCAGAGATATTATAAGATTCTTTGCATTGTCTCTATGTTTTTTCGCGAATGCAAAAATTCCTTCAATTCCTGAATAATTGATGTATCCAAAATCACAAATGTTCAAATCTACAGCAAAGCATTTTGGAATTTCTTTGAGAATGAATATAATATATGAGACCTCAATACCATTCTTTTTTATTATGTAATAAAATTTTGGTTTTGATTTATCCCAATTGTATAAAATATCTCTTTCCCAGAAAAAGTTTTCCCGATAAGTGCAGCCATTGTATTGGTCTGCAAACTTACGTTCAAGTTGCTGGAAAGCATTGGGCGTTGGTTTTTCAACAGCGACGAATTCAAACTTATCATCAAATTTCCTTATATCGTTGATAGGAATTTTACAATGTAATTTTTCTTCAGCATTCGTCCATCCATATTTTTGGTAGAAAGAGTATTTGAATGGTTCTAAACATGATATAGCAAAGCCTTGCTCTCGTATATCTTTTTGTATAAGTTTCAATTGTTCGCGGACAAATCCTTTGTTTCGAGCCTCTGGCATTGTTACAACGCCAGATAGACCAGCCATTTTCATTTTTTGAAAACGGATATTCTGAACAAATGGATAATAAAACATTGCGGACATAATTTGCTGATTTTCTTCTACTATAGATCCTCTGCCAAATTCTACGCCGGTTTCAATATACTTTATGGCATCATCCTGCTTCATATGAAAACAATAGCAGCACATTTGAGCATATCGCTCAATGTCTTTCTTTAATAGTTTTCTAATCTTCATTTTTTCACACCTCGGAGTTTTATCAAAAAATCATTTATAAGTTGTCAATTTTTAATTTAGTTGACAATAAAAACAGGCTTTTTTTGAATTCAGACAGAAATTTTTACGAGGTTGTTTTATATGAAAAAATTTTGCGTTTTGATGATTGGTCTGTGTATTTTTATCTGGCATTCTAC
>JAGGUR010000170.1 GCA_021158425.1 Candidatus Cloacimonadota bacterium
ACGCAAACAGGTGGAGCGAGTAGAAACTAATTCAGCAATTTTCATAAAATATTCATTCCATAAAGGTCTATTATTTTTCATATGTAAATCCCTTCTAACCACAAAGGCACAAAGACACAAAGAAAAAAAATAAATAAACAAACTCATTCCCAAGCCCCAGCTTGGGAATGCTTAACTCTTATTAATGTAATTTTAATGCTACTTTGTGTCCCGATTTGTTTTCGGGACATGTATGTTTCATATGTAAATACCTCACCGCACCTGTCCTCCGTAGTCCCGATTTAATCGGAGATAATTGAGGATTGGGAATGCTTAACATTTCTATTTTGGTAAGAATTTCTTCAGGTTTTATATCCATCATACATTTGAAATGAGTTTTCGGACATTTTTCTCTTCCATGTAAACTACAGGGACGGCAGGACAGGTCCTTTTGAATAATAACTGCATTTGTATTGATTGGTGCAAAACCAAGTTTGGGATGTGTCGGACCGAATATTGCAATTTGTGGTATATTCAAAGCTGCTGCAATATGCATTGGACCGCAATCGCCACTGATAAACAGCTCAGAGTTTTTAATAATTACCGCCATATCCATAATATCGGTTTCACCTGCAAGGTCTAATATTTTTTTCTTACAACCATTTGCGATTTGTGCTGTCAATTTTTTCTCATTTTTACTCCCTAATAAAATAATTTGAGCATTTAATTTATCTGTAATCATATTAATAAGCTGTGAATAATAATTTGCCGGATATTGTTTTGTAAAATGTGTTGCTCCAGGAGAGATGGAAATGCGGAATTCGGAATGCGGAATTCTGAATGTGGAATAAATCTCGTCTTGATTTTTTGGTAAAAAGATATCTAATTTTTCCGCATCTAACTTAATTCCCAATTTATCTAATACTGTGGAATATAAAGAAACTGTGGATTTAATAGGGGCTAAATTTTTAGACAAAGATTTATGAGTTAATCGCCATCGATAGAAATGCCTTTTATTATATGTTACATGCTTAGAATTTCCAGCAAATAATTTGATTAAGAAAGAGTTTAGTTTTGATTGTAAATCAATAATTAAATCGTATTGACTATTTGCGATAAGTTTTATTATATCTATAAATCTATCATTTTTATTATCATATTTTATTATTTGATTGATATTAGGATTATTTTCAAGAATTGGAGCGAATTCTTTTTTTGTAAGGAAATGGATTTCAGCAGATGGATAGTTCTTGCGTATAGACCTTACAATAGGAGTGGTGAGTAAAACATCTCCAAGAGAGCTGAAACGGATAACAAGGATTTTCATAAGGATAATACTTTGAAAAGGGGATTTATATTGTCAAATTTTGTTAAGAATAATCGTGCAAGCATTTAGATAAAATTTATTTCAGTTGATGCAAAATACGCCAGGTCGTAAGTGAGGATATTTGCATTATAGCAAGTCACCCGTCCTCCGTCCCGATTTTGTTGGGACTACTGAGGGTGGAATTGTTCACAATTGAGTATGCAAATTCCGGCGGCGTTTCAAACTGCATAGAGAGACGGAAGAATCAGATTTGTCAGAGCATCACAAAATTGCGAAGGAACCTGTACCCAATAACATAGTTTCTTATAATACAAATGTTCTATCTCTTACATCTCATCTTAATAAAAACAGTATAAAAATAATCACCCTTTTCATACCTTTTTACTATTGCATTTTTAAGAATTTGTGAATTTTTAATTAATTTCAAAGATTCTAAAAATATTGCATTTTTGATTACAAAGCTACTATTTTTCTGCTTATCTTTCAGACCTGTTTCTACTTGTAATTCTTTCAGTTGAGATAGCTTATACATTGCATTATCTCGCGCATCTAACCAAGCATCTACTGGACTTAATGCTCTTCCTTTCCCATATGCGATGTAATAGGTATCAGTTTTTTCATCAATATCTTTATACCAATTTGGTATTGTGTTATCAAATTCAATTCTTGTTGAGTCAATTTTGATAGAACATTTTGGAAAACAATATAATCCATAAAAATAATTATCAAAACTGAAGCTGTCCAGTAAGCAGATGGTTTTGACAATATACTTCATTGTATCAGGATTAGCAGACACGCAAACCGCAAAGCTAATGTTTTTTTCTTGATAATCAACATCATCCCCATACCCTGATTTTCCTTGTTTTATTACTACATAAGATCCTATCAATCTGGAAATATTAACAGTAGCCATCTCTTTGGCAGTTTGTTTATAAATGGTGTCATTTTTTGTATATTGAGCAGCACCTATTGCAAAATATACATCTTGTTCTAAAGGCATTTGAAAAAACCATTTAGGAAAGTAAATAAATCGGGATGTTGAAAATTCATTAGTTTTTTGGTTTTCGGCTTCTATGATAGGATATAATTCGTGATATTTATTACTCAAGGAACATTGAACCAGAAAAATAAATAGAAGACATAAAAATATGTTTATTTTTTTCATAGTCTTTCTTTACCAAACTGGGGATTGGTAAAGAGTTCAAATAACTTATATTACAAAAGTGAGAATATGTTTTTTTGAGAGAATAAAAGAATAAGCAGGTAAAATCGTATAGACTTTACCTGCATTTTTTACTTTAAAGATTTCCTCCTCTTAAGAGGATGAACAAAGATAGGTATTGCAAATATAACTATTAGCTGTTATTCTAACTTCTCATTCGTTATATTTTTCCATTTCTTTATCAAGGGCATTAAATGATTGGCTTGCCTTAAACTCATTGTATAAGGCTTCCTCATTCTTTATATTATTGAGAAGTGTGTTCTTTATCTCTTTACCAGGGATACTCAATCTGACGAATGCTCTAAATCTACCATCTTCTTGGATGGTTTCTCTTTTTGATACTGTAACTCCGGAGAATTTCGTTTTTGAAACCAATTTTACAGTTCGTTCTGTTAATTGAAGAACTTGAGGATTTTCTACACCAGATTCTCTTATGAAATCCTTGGTCATTGCTTTTACAAAACTTTCTACATATTGAGCTGCTTCATTATAAGCCGCAGCTTTTGCAGATTCAAATGCTATAGACTGATTAGTTTTTTGAGCTTCTCCATAGGAATATACATAATCACCTGCTTCTGATTGTAGACCATACCAATCAGGATACCATACTCTCTTAGGACCAGATGTCTTAGTGCTAGCAGCACAACCAAAAACCAACGCTACTATTCCAACAATTAACATTACTTTACTTAAGTTTTTCATCACTTACTCCTTTTTATTTTTTGATGAACTCATTATAATTTATTTTTTTAAAAAAGTTAATATTAATTGTCAAGATAAATAATATTAATTTATGTTTTTCTTGACAAAATATATTATTAAGAATTTATAAATAAATTTGTACATTTGATATAGGTATATTATTTTTAATTTATTAATTGCTTAAAAATATATTTAGATAAAAGTTTATTTTTTTATAATTAAACATAGAGCTACATTAAGAAAGGAGAGGTAATGAAGAGAACGATTCTATTTTTTTGTTTTTTTGTTTTGTTTTCAATTAATCTAAAGAGCCTTTTTGCCCAGCAGGGTAAGTATCAAAGAAAATCTATTAGCTCAGTGGAAACTGTATGGATTAAACCAGGTGCTTTGCAGAGTCTTAAATTTGATTATGATTTTTTTGATAAGATGATTGATTACTATGTTGAAGTTGAAAGATTTGATTATAATGTTTTACCAGAAAAATTACTAATCAATTTTCGCGAACAAGCTAACGCATTAACTGAAATTACTCCTGATAAAATAAGTGATGTTCTGGAAAATACAGTTGTCAAAGAAATAGTAGATATTCTCAACTCACCTGATGTGAAGAAAAATAGAGGTATAGCACTTAAGGATGAAGCCGCTTTTCAAACTTTTGCTGCAACAAAAGCTAAATCCTTAGGATTGACCATTAAAGAATTAGAAGCTTTGATGAATTCTGCCTATATCTATTTACCCTACATATCTTCTGCTAAACAAGAGGTTGAAAAGAAAAGTATTACTGTTAC
>JAGGUR010000069.1 GCA_021158425.1 Candidatus Cloacimonadota bacterium
CTGCATCGCGAGATAATCATGAAACATTAAGCGTAATCCTCGCTCTTCCAATAATTAATAGGTTGTTATCAAAAATTTATAACCAATCGGGAAAAATTGTTATTATGCAGTCATTAATTATTGAAGGTATTATAGGACATATGGCAACCCAGAAAATCTATTCTTTAGAAGCAGGACTTGTTCTTATTGGTGATGGATGTGATATGGAAAAAGGAAGAGCAAGAATTCCCACACTTTTATCCCAGAGACCAAGAGTAGGTGACATTCATAAATATTCATCTGGTTCAATACAGAAGGTAAAGATTGAATCAGGAGATAAGAAACCAATAAAAATCGTAGTTGAAATGAGTGGCTCCGTAGGGTTCTTTCAAATAGAAGAAGTCCTTTTCCCCAAAATTTTATCCAGTCCGGTAAAGCCTTATATTGAACTTTATGGAGAAGTTAAAGACGAAAAGAGACTTAGATATCTATAAAAATAACTTAATAACTCCGAAATTTTTCCAATTATAACTTTGTCGCTTGACAATATTTTTAACAAGTTATTTTTTGATTTTTATTAATTTCATGAGTTCTGTGAAATACCCTTTTCTTGTCATTCCGTACTTGATGCGGAATCCAAAATCCTTTCCCCACTTTCGTGAGGACGAGTATTTCATTGGATTCCCGTCCCCGATTTCTCTAGGACAGGCTTTCATGGGAATAACAAATGAGGTGAAACTATTATTTTGCATATCTCATTTTACTAATTTTTTCATAAGGTAAAAGATGAAATCTATAAAAATCATATTTATTATTTTATTTCTATTTATATTTAGTTGCTCACAAAAATTTGAATTGGGTTCAAAACAGAATCCTGTAGAGATGTGCTTTGTCCCCTGGATGGAGACAGGAAAGATTATTACAAGGAGCAAAAAACTCACCAATTATCTTACTGAAAAAACAGGTTATCATTTCAGAATAACCGTTCCAACAAACTATGCTGCCGTAATAGAAGGAATGGGAACTGAAGAGGTTGATATTGCCTGGCTACCACCTTTTGCCTATATTTTAGCAAATGAAAAATACGGTGCACAAGTGGCTTTGACGCCTGTCCGAAAAGGTATGAAAAAATACAAAGGAGAATTCCTGGCAAGGTCAGATAGTGATATTGATAATCTCGCAGATATTGAAGGAAAAACTATCGCTTATACTGATGCAGCATCCACCTCTGGGTATATTTATCCTTCTGCTCTTTTGGCTCAAAAGGGAATAAAACCAGGTAAAATCTATTTTGCCGGTGGGCACTCACAAGCCATTCTGGCAGTTTATCAAAATCGTGCTGATGTAGGTTGTGCATATTGGTCTCCTCCATCTAAAGGAGAACCACAAGATGGCAGAAAAGAACTCTTGCAAACCCATCCTGATATATACAAAAAGACGAAAATAATTGGATTTACCGAATGGATTATGAACGATACGGTAACCTTTAGAAAAGATTTTCCCCCAGAAATGAAAGAGAAAATAGTTCAAGCTTTGATTGATTATGTAAATACTGAAGAAGGTAAAATAGTAATGAAAAAATTATATGAAATTGATGACTATGTAAGAGCAACTGATTCTGATTATGATGGGGTAAGAAAAACATTAAAAACTCTCGGTACAGATGCATCACAATTTATAAAATAACTCAGGTTTCGTAGGAGATATTATAAAAAGTTATATATGATTTATTCGGTTAGATTTAACCTTCAAAAAAAATTTCTATTTATTTAAACCTTATTAAACAAAGATAATCTAATTAGGCAAAACGCAAAAAACATAAGATATGGAAAGAAGTGAACTTAATTTGCTCATCCAAAAAAATTATAAAAAGATATTTCTTCTATCAGTAAAGATGTTGAAAAATTATGAAGATGCAGAAGACGCAACTCAGGAAATTTTTATGAAAGTATATCAAAATATAGATAAATTCAAACAGGAATCCAAGTTATTCACATGGCTATACAGGATTGCCTTGAACCATATTTATAATTTTTCCAATAAAAAAAGGAATGTGAAAAACCTCAATGAAAAAAATCAGAATTTTTATATTCGCACAAATGAAACTCCAGAAAAGGTATTGTATGAAAAAGAGCTTTATAACAAACTTAACGAAATAATAGAAGAATTATCACCAAAACAAAAAGAGGTATTCCTTTTAAGATACTATAATGGGCTAAAATTTGATGAGATAGCTAAAATTCTAAAGAAAAGTTTGGGCACAATCAAAAGTAACTACTTTTTTGCAATGCAAAAGATAAAAAAGGAACTGGAAAAAGAACAATTATTAGAAACAAAAGAGGTAAGCTAAATATGAAATGCATTACAGATAAAAAATTATTAGACTATCTAAATGGAGAGGTTAAATCAAAACAAAAGGGAAAAATTGCTCGCCATATAAATAAATGTGAAACCTGCCAAAGAAGATTAAATGAATGGAAAAATGTTTTAAATATCACAGAAGATTTAGTCCAAACCGATAAAGATAGTATTAAGTTTCCCCAATTTGATACTATTATAAATAAACCGCAAATTGAGCCTTTTATTTCTGAAGAAAGCAGCTTCTCCTGGCTAAAGTATTGGTTGAAACCTGCGATTGCTACAGCTGCTGTGGCAGTTCTCGTTCTATTTGCAATAATCTTTGTGCCTCTTAAGGAAAAAGTATCTGTAAATCCTGATTATGTGGTATTTGAAAATGAATATAAATATACCGAAGCGCACTTAATTGATGATGAGTACATAATTGCATTTGAACAATCAATGCTAAAAGAGATTTATCAAGATGAGGAATTGCGGAATAAGATATTGTATGGAACTTGGGAATATTTATATGATATTATTGATTTGCTCTCAGATGAAGATATTAAGTTTTTTGAGAATGAAATAAATAAAACGAAAACAACATAAAAACAATGGAGGTAAAAAAATGAAAGTCTCAAGAATCACAGCAATAGCAATAATTCTCTTGCTAATTGCAGGCTCAGCATTTGCCCAGAAACCCGGTGTTAATCCTGGGAGAAAAGGAGAAATAGTAAAGCAGTATCGGACACTAGAATTATTAAAAATTCTGGATTTGAGTGAAGAAGAGAGCGAAGCTGTGCTTCCTGTTCTAAAAGAAATTGATAAAAATCGGGAAACATTCTACTTTCAACAGCAACAATTTCTTAATGAAATAGAATTCGCTATCAAACAAAATGAAAATGAAGCTAAAATCGCGGAACTGAATAACAAACTTATGAATCTACCAAGAGACTTTGAGAATAAAAGAGCTAAACTTTACAATAAGTTACGTTCTCATCTTTCAGAAGAGCAATTTGCAAAATTTCTTGTTTTTAATCGTAAGTTTGCAAAGCAATTGCAAGAAAGAGTAAAAGCAATACACGAACAACCGCGGAAACATCCATTACCAAGACGATAATTCTATTAGAGTCTGAAATTATTAAAGGCAGAATAGTTACGTTCTGCCTTTTTTGTATTTTCAAAAATGAGTTTATTATAAATGGTTCTTCATCCTTTCTTACTTATATGAATATCTGAAAATTGTTTGTTCTGGAAAATAGTAATCTTTTTCATTCTTGCCAGCTCAAGTATTGCCAGAAAAAATGTAATCAACTCTAATTTGCTATAGTCTTTTATAAAATCAGAGAATACCAGTTTCTTATTTTTTCGTAAAATTTTACGAATTTCTTTTATCTTATCTTCAACTTTGAATTTCTCAAGAATAATATCCTGTGGCACCTCTTGGGGTGGTTGAAGAATATACTTCTGCAAGGCTTTAATTAAATCATATAGCTCAACACTATTTTGTTCAATACTATATGAAATTGCAAAATCCTTAATATCTTTTTTGGTATTCTTATCAATACTTTTATAAAAATAATATTTGTTTTCCTTGGCAAGGTTATCTAAAAACTTCGCATATTCTTTAATTTCCTGATATGCAATTAAGTTATTTACCAATTCAGCTTGAAGGTCTTCTTCTTCCTCATAAACCTGTCGTGGCAGAAGGGAGCGAAGTTTTATTTGAATTAAAGTTGCAGCCATCTCCATAAATTCTCCCTCAATAGAGATGTTTAGTTCTTTCATTAATGATAAATATTTTAAATACTCAGAAAGCATAAAAGCAATAGGTATGTCATAAATATCTATCTTATGCTTACGGATAAGAAAAAGGAGCAAGTCTAATGGTCCTTCAAAATTTGGCAGTTTAATCTTATATTTTTTGTTATTTAGATTTTGAAGTTTATTTGACATTTGATATTTGCCCGTCCTCCGCAGAAGCTCTGCTTCGGAGGATGGATAATTTGTTATTTTCTTAATATATTTCCAGATACTTATCCAACTCCCATTGAGTAACCTGTAGATTATACTCATTCCATTCTTTTGTCTTGGCATTAATATAATTCTCATAAGTATGTTTCCCTAATGCAAGCTGAATTAGTTTGTCTTTTTTTAGCTCGTTAAGAGCTTCTAATAAAGAAGTTGGTAATGTATCAATATTCAGATTTCTTAATTTAATATCATCAAAATTATAAATATTTTCCTCAACTGGCTCTGGAGGTGTAAGTCTTTTCTTTATTCCATCCAGCCCAGCTTTTAGCATCATGGCAAATGCCAGATAAATATTACAACTTGGGTCTGGAGACCTCAGCTCCAGTCTGGTAGATTGTTCCTTTCCTACGGAATACTGAGGGACTCTTATAAGAGCAGAGCGGTTAATTCTTGCCCAACTGATATACACCGGCGCCTCATAACCGGAGATTAATCTTTTGTAAGAATTCACTGTTGGTGAAAGCACTGCTGACATTGCTTTAATATGTTGAAGCTGACCTGCAATAAAATTATATGCTATTTTTGACAATTTGTATTTATCATTTTTATCATAAAAGGCGTTTTTCTCTGTATTTATGGAAAATAGGCTTTGATGAACATGCATTCCGGAGCCGTTCATTTCCATTATTGGCTTTGGCATAAATGTGGCATGTAAATCATTTTCTTGTGCAATTGCTTTTAATACGATTCTTAATGTGGTAGCACTATCAGCTGTTTTCAGTGCATTGCCATATCGGAAATCTATTTCATGCTGTCCGAGTGCAACTTCATGGTGAGATGCCTCAGCGTTTATCCCAAACTTCTCAAGTGTTAATATCATATCTCGTCTTATTGTATATGCTTGGTCTGTTGATAAATCAAAATAACTTGCATTATCATGAGGTAAAGGCTTAAGGTGTTTATTTTCCTTTTTAAACAAAAAGAATTCCATTTCTGGCCCCACATTATATTCAAAATCCATCTCTTTTGCTTCTTTAACCGCTTTTTTTAATATAAATCTTGGGTCTCCCTCAAAAGGCTCTCCATCAGGTTTGTATATATCACAGATAAACCTTGCTGTGTTTCCATTATCAGCTTTTAACCAGGGAATAATCGCATAAGTGGTAACATCTGGCTTTAGAACCATATCGCTTTCATGTATCCTTGCAAAACCTTCTATAGAAGAACCATCAAACCATGTTCCATATTGCAATGAATCAGCTAAGCGTGTGACAGGGATGGTCAGACTTTTTACCACACCAAAGATGTCAGTGAATTGCAGAAGGATAAACTTTACATTATCCTTTTTTGTTTGCTCCAATATCTCCTGAATTTCCATAAATGCTCCTGTTTGTTTTTGATTTTGAAATTTGATATTTTTAATTAAATCACTACCCCTGTAAGCAATTTCATAAAAAATCTAATAGGTGGCATAATTACCCCACTGATTATATGTATTCCAAGTAGATTCCCACCAATAATGATAATTACTAAAATTAGGACACCTTTGCGTTCAAATCGTTGATATCTAAAATATGCTTCATCTGAAAGGAATGCTCCCAAAACTTTTGAACCATCTAAAGGAGGAAATGGAATTAAATTAAATAAACCCAGAGCAATATTAATAAAGATAGTATAGAAAATAATAACCATAAAAATATTTTGAGATGAAGCTAATGTATGTGCGTTAAAAAAATTAAAAATCAAACTAAAAATAATAGCACTAATAAAATTAGCAACAGGTCCAGCTAAAGCTACATAAGCGGTATCTTTTTTGATATTTTTAAAATTGTATGGATTTATTGGTACAGGTCTTGCCCATCCAATATGAGCAATAAAAAGCATTATTGTGCCAAGCGGGTCTAAATGTTTAAGTGGATTTAGTGTCAATCTACCCGCTCTTTTGGCAGTGTCATCCCCCAAACGATATGCAACATAACCATGCGAAAACTCATGCACAGTTAACGCGTAAAGTATAGGAAATATCAGTATAAAAAATTGAGTTATTTGATTCATATTAAGTTAATCTGTATTGACACCAAAAAAATGTCAATCTTTTTGTTTTTTCTTACATGCATACCCAAAAAATTTTCAGATAAATTGTTTTATTTTAATAAACTAAGAAAATATCGGAAAGAAGCCCACGAATTAATTCGTGGGACAAATTGAATAAATCCACTCATATTAACCGTTTCAACGGTTTTTCATGTCATAGATAAACTGTTGAAACAGTTACAAAAATTCTTTGGATTTTACTTACTTACCACAAATAAATTTGTGGTCTCCTTCTATATTAACATTTTCCAACCTATATCACCCACAAACCATTTATCCATAGGTTATTTTGAATTTTTATATCAAAATTTTGGTGGTATCTCTATTTTATTTTTTCTTGCTCCCGTTTAATTTTGAAAAAGTAACAATTATCTTATAGCTTTCTAAATAAATTGACATCTTATTTATCAAACTGATTTCTTGATTTTAAAATAATAATAATAGCGATTTTAATGCTAAGAAGGATGTAAATTGTGCAACTACATCAATCATTTATTACCACAGCAAAAAAGTTTGGTAATAAAATATCTGTTTATGACCAGGCAACGGATAAAGAAATCAGTTATAGTAAAATGCTAATCGCATCTCTGATTCTTTCAAAAAAGTTTTCTAAATATCGTGGAAATTATATTGGCGTAATGGTTCCTACATCGGCAGGTTGTATGCTTTCCATACTTGGGTCTCTGATGTGCGGTAAAATACCTGTGATGATAAACTATGCTACAGGTGCAGGAGAAAATTGCATCTACGCACAGGAAAAATGCAGCTTTAAAACTATTATCACAAGTAAGAAGCTACTGGAAAAGATTAATGTGGAACCAGTAGAAGGAATGGTTTTTCTTGAAGACATAATGGATTCACTCACAACATTGGATAAACTGAAGGCTGCAATTAAATCAAAACTACCGACTTTTATTTTGCGATTACAGGTACATAAAGGTTCAGATGATGAAGATTGTGTTATTCTGTTCACAAGTGGAAGCGAGAAAGACCCAAAAGCAGTTCAACTCTCACATAAGAATATCTTTCATAATGTTAATACAATTCCACAAGTAATTGATATAAGCGAAAATGATATCTTTGCAGGCACTCTTCCTTTATTTCATGTCTTTGGTTTAACAATTAATTTCTGGTTACCAATTTTGATGGGCTCTTCTATTGTTGCTCACGCAAATCCATTAGATTATAAAGCAATATGCAATTCATTCAAAAAGTATAAAATAACTCTTGTAGTAGGAACCCCATCTTTTTTCTATGGATATTTACGGAAATCAGAGCCAGGCGATTTTGATTCTGTTAGATATGCTATTGCAGGTGCGGATAAAGTTACAGACCAGCTTCGTGAAGGATATATGAAAAAACATAATTTAGAACTTATGGAAGGTTACGGCACAACAGAAACAAGTCCTGTGATTTCAGTAAATGTTCCTGGCGCAAATAAACCTGGCAGTATAGGCAAGCCACTTCCTGGCGTTCAGGTTAAAATTGTAGATAGAGAAACAGATGAAGAACTTCCTGCAAATAAGGAAGGTAAGATTTTAGTAAAAGGGGACCTTGTAATGAATGGCTACTTAGGAGACCTTGAAGAGACTTCACTTCGTATTCGTAATGGCTGGTATGACACCGGAGATATGGGAGTATTAGATGAAGATGGATTTCTCTGGCATAGAGGTAGATTGAGAAGATTCGTAAAGGTTGGGGGAGAGATGATATCTTTGGTTCGTGTAGAGAATGTCTTAGAAAAACTGCTGCCAGAAGGAGCTGTCTGTTGTGTTGTTGATGTCCCTAATCCAAGAAAAGGTTCTGACATCGTTGCAGCTGTAACAACAAAAGGAATTAATAAAAAGCATATTCAGAAGCAAATGAAAAAAGAGATTCCAGCAATCGCAATCCCAAAAGAATTTCACCTAATTGAAGATATTCCGATGATGGGAAGTGGGAAGGTGAATTTCAGAGAAGTAGAAAAAATATGCCGAAAATTAGAAAATGATAAATCCAATTAAAACTATTTAAGAGGTTTGACTCATGCCAAAAAAACTTGAGAAGAAGCCGAAAAAAAAGAAATCAGTATTAAGAGAATGGATTGAAGCAATAATCTTTGCAGGAATTGCAGCAATTATCATAAAAACCTTTGTTATTCAAACTTTTAGAATACCATCAGGCTCAATGGAAAGTTCGTTTTTGATTGGCGACTTCCTGGTTGCTAATAAATTCGTTTTTCATTTCCGTGAGCCCAAACAATTTGAACCAGTTATCTTCAAATACCCAATGGATAGTTATGACCCTCAGCCCAGAGAAAGATATGCTAAAATCATCCATCCTATATATTGGGATAAGAAAAATTTCTTTTTTAAGTATTACAAGCGTCGGGATTTTATTAAAAGAATTATTGGAATGCCTGGCGATACATTACAAATTATAGACAAAAATGTTTATATAAACGGAAAATACATAAAGGAAGATTACGCTCAACATATAGATTACCGTATAATACCAAGAGAAAAAGGACACCTTTATATCAACTCTGAATTTATGGGAAGCAGGGACAACTTTGGACCTTTAGTAATCCCTGAAGGAAAATATTTTGTAATGGGAGATAACAGAGACAACAGCAGTGACTCGCGCTATTGGGGATTGTTAGATAGGAAATTTCTCAAAGGTATTCCAATGATAATCTACTGGTCATGGGACCAACATCATCATATCCGCTGGAAAAGATTGCTGAAAATCGTCTAAGACTATATAACCACCGA
>JAGGUR010000093.1 GCA_021158425.1 Candidatus Cloacimonadota bacterium
ACAATATTAAGAGAAATCTGAACATCTTCAGCTAAACAAAGAGGAACACCTGTATTATCCCACAACAAATTGCCATTGCCATCTAATTTTTGTGCATAGACATCACCTGCATCTTCATTACGGAAGTCTACCCAAGCAATAATAACATCTCCGTCCCCAGCAGCTATGACTACAGGGTCTTCTTGTCTGTTTATCTCGCCATTGACTAAAATAGCATCATCACCCCATAAAAGATTACCATTTAAATCAACCTTTTGCGCCCATACATCTCTATCTCCTCTACGGGTATCTGACCAAACACAGACAACACTGCCATCTTCAAGAGATGTAGCTGCTCTTGACCATTCAATATTCACTCCTTGCCGAATAGGAATTCCATCCTCTTGCCATTGAATCTGTGCAAACAATGATGTAAATACAAAAAATATGATTATAATTAAAGCAAATCTTTTCATTTTCTCTCCTGAAATTGGTATTGAACTACTTAACCTGATTACATCCTATCGTAAAATTAAGCATTTTTTAGTATCAATTACTTTACTGCCAACTTGTAATTTATAGAAATAAATACCAGAACCAAGAATCCTATTGTTATCATCTTTTCCATTCCAGATGACTTCGTAGTATCCAGGTTCTTTCTTTTCATTAATCAATGTTCTAACTTTTTCTCCCCTAATATTATAAATATATATTTTGACATCAGATGGTTTAGGCAATTGGTAACATATCTTTGTTCCTGAAACTCCATTGGAGCCACAATGAAATGGGTTTGGATAATTCTGGGATATTGCATAATTAGATGGATATGGATGAACAGAAGTTGAAACGATTGGGTCCAAAACATACCAGAATTCAGTGGTGTCAGCAGAAATGGTAATTGTGTCTATAATTGATATATAGCCTTCCTTACTAATATTTATTGAATAATCTGTCATATAGACATCTGCAAAATGTAATACTCCACTGGCGCCTGTTGTATCAAAAAAGCTTTGAGAATAGATTGAATCTAAACCTGACATATTCAAAGAAATCCCTACTGGATTGGCACCACCTGAAAGAGAAATATTAAATTCAACACCAACAAATCTAAATAAATTAAAGGGTTCGGATTCAGTAATTTCACTTTGCCCAGTTTCAAATATAGCTTTTACACCATATTTATAATCACCATCAGGTTCAAATAGAAGACTATCAGAATAAGTCGTGTCAGTTAATCCCTCAGCAATAATCTGCCAGTCTTCTTCATTATATTTTCTCAGCAAAGTATAGGATTGAAATACACGAGAAGGTTTCCCTGTTGCTGAGGGTATGCTATTCCAAAAGATATCTGCTGTATAATATTCACTTAATTCAACCCAAATTGCTGATGGGGCTTCAATATATTGAAGAATAATTTCCACTAATGTAGTTTCATCTGCGATAACTTCAATCTCAGTAGTAAATGTATCATACCCTTCTAAAGTAGCAGTAAGAATATAAGTACCGGGTAGAATAGAAGCTTCAAAGAAACCACTTTCATCTGGATACACTACTATACTGCCAATATCAATTTCTACAGAATCTACACTTCCAGAACCGCCAATAAGTGTAACATTACCTTGAACAAAACCTAAATCACCAGTAGTAATTGTTAAATTCGCAGGAATAGTTTCCAGACTATGAAAAGGGTCATTTGTTGTGATTATTAAATCACATAGGTATATTCCATTATCTAACTCATCTGTGTTAATATTTAAATAAATATCCTGAGAGTTATTTGGAAACACAATTCCGTTATTAGTACTTAAAGTAAGCCAATCAATTGATTTTACAAATTCAACCGCCAGACTATCATGCACATAGTTTTGATTATAAGCAACTTGTAAACCAATGGTTCCATCTGCATTTTGAATACCGATTGTGGAAGAGTTAATATCTCCAGAAACTGCGCGATATTGAAATTTTATTCTATCATTATTTGTAATAATTATCTGAAAATTATATGTGCCATTATTTATTCCAGGATAATGTATAACATCAATGTATGATACAATTAAGCTATCAATTCCATTAGAATAATAATATACATACCCAGAACCGTTTGTATTCCCAGAATTAACTGGATTTAAGTCATCCCAGAAACCAAATATAGCAGGTCTTGGAGCATCTACTCTTGGAATACTATAATTGTGATAATCCGTCCAGTCATCTCCAAATCCTATCCAACCATTAGGATTAACAATAAATTCACTGTATGTTTCACCGTAGAAATCAAAATCAAAACCTATATCAAATGGACCTACAGCATAATCATTATGAGTGAAGGATAATTGGGTTCCAATCTCAGAAATATTAACCCAATTATATTCTGGTCCGTTAGTTTCATCTGAATTTTTCCAGATATAACCAAAGGGGTCAGGACCTCCGTTCATCCTTCGTCCCGATTTTATCGGGACTACGGAGAATGGACTATCCTTAAATAAATTATAATCCTTTTCAATTGAGAACATTAAGTTAGAAGGTCCAGTATTACTAATTGATAAAGTATCATTAATACTATCGCCTGGTTCTAATATGAAGTTAAATTCCTCAGGGTTAAAACTGGCTTCAGGTGGCTCTAATA
>JAGGUR010000055.1 GCA_021158425.1 Candidatus Cloacimonadota bacterium
ATTCCATTCTATGATGAAAATATTTTCACTTTGATTATAATAATAACATATTCTCATATTTTTATGATGTATAGTATCACCAATGGTATATTGCTCTCCAATCAAATCATCCCAATATGGCGCAATCATCGCATAAGGGCCCAATGCAGAAGGAATATTCCAGTTGCGGAAATTTGTCATCCAGGTTGTTTTAAGAGATATCCATCCATTTGAACAGATTGTTAAGCTATCAAATACCTGGTTATAATATTTAAAGCTAAATGGCAATTCTTTTGTTTTAGAACGGTCATCACCAAATAATAAAACTTCTCCATTACCACCTTCATTTGGGTCAATTTCATACCAGTTGTAAGTTGGGCATTCACTATACTCAGTATCATCACTATCATAAGCAAAGTATCCAAAGTTATCCGGACCGGTTGGAGCGGTGCTATCAACCAATCCGATTTCAAGGGAAAATTGGACAGAAGCAACTAATCCATTTTCATCAATTAATGAAATATTAAAAGGAACATTTCTACCAATGTAACAATCAGATTGAGCATGAACTATAAAGTTTGCATCACCCGATTCATTAACTAAAATACTTCCAAAATTATCTGTTGAATCAGTTACTATAACCGCATCACATAAGGCATGAAGAGTTCCCACAAGGTTTATTGCAGCAACCGAGCCGATATTCTCAATTGAAACCGTAATCTCTCTTTCCTCACCCGGTTCCAGAATACCATTTTCATCATTCACAGTAATATCAAGGACTTCAAATTGTAAGGCATTAACAAAAACTTCAAACTTAGCTGTATTACCATCAGATATTGAAAGTGAAAATTCCAGGACTTCATTATCTGGGCAATTAGATAGCACCTCAAATTGGTAATTTTGAGTAACTATATCTCCGGGATTCATATCTCCATAATTCGCTGTTCCCGAAATAATATTAACAAATTGATTATCTGTATCTAAATCTGCAGAAACTGAATTTGCAGTTTGAGAACCATAATTTTTCAAAGCAATTGAAACATTAATAATCTCTCCTGGGTTAATCTCTCCATCAATTTCATACTCATAAAGCCCAACATCAATAGCTTCTGAAACTACATTGATTGTATCAATATAAGGAATATAATTGGGTGAGGTAACTGTTATTTCAATTTCTCCTTCTGTTTCTGGGTCCAAATAAAGTAAAGAATATCCATCTTCAATTAATTCTACTTCATAAAACTCGCTGTCTTTTATCGCAGTTACAATTCCTTTATCCAAATTTGGAAAATTTATTTCAAGATAGTTTGTACCTAAACTAATTTCATCAGGCAGTGTGCAGGTTATCTCCTCAGGAACTTTTGTCCACATTGAAAGAGTTGGGTCTCCCAGGATATTATAGACATGAAAATAAAATTCCACATTATTACCCTGACCTTGATTAAGGGGAAAATTATTATACAATTCAATCTTTCCTCTTAAGACAGCAGAGCCGAAGGAAAATATTCCTTCATCTAAAACGCCGCAATAAAATCCTGAAAAAATTGAGTTATTATACTTTGTACTGGTGTGTAAATCTGATGGACCAATGAAAATAGCGCCTCCTTGCAGGACACTTGGTGTTCCAAGCCGTAGCCATGCTTCGCCAAAGCAGGGGTCAACATCATTTGCGAAATCACCAGTATTACAGACAAATGAGGTCATTATGGGAAGCAAAAGACCATTACTAATGTCGCTCATATGTTCAACATGAAATTCTGGATAATGCCAGCCATTTGCATCTCCCCATCCTCTGTAGTTAACAAAACCAACCCCATTATTTATAGCATTTATTATTTCAGAAGTTCCTGGACATGTCGGAGGATAGAATATTGTATCTACCTGGGTATAACCATAATCAAACATTTTTTCTCTAAGCCAGCGGGACACCTTTATTGGTGTTGATGGAATTGGTGGTGAGCTACTATAATTGCCTGCAACTAAAAGAGCACTGGTAAGCCAATCTGGTTCTGCAATATATGGATTTTTTTCATAGGCTAATGTTTTGTTAATTACTGTAATTAATTCCATTATTGAATCTATTGAAATTCGCCCAACTATCATTTCAGGGAAATAATCATTCCCTTCTAAAAGCGTGTAAGGATGGTCAGAGACATTGTATTCTGAACCAAAGTAGAATGATGGCACAGCATACCAGTCATCCACATCACCGATTAAAAGAAGATAATCAGGTGCCCAGGTTTCATAAGCATCCTGAATATAACTTTTTATCTCAGAATTTGTATTCCCTGTTTCATCAAGTGTGGCAACTGTGCATGAAATTCCTTTTGCTTTTTTCCAATCAATAAAATCATCTAAGAAATCCACAATCGTTGGATTGCAAATAAGCAGCATCTTAGACGGAGTAATTTCTAAATTGGTAAGATATGAAGAGTCAAAATTGTCAACTAATGACTGATAGATTGGTAAAAAGGCTTGTGAGATACTATCTGGCTTTTTAATAGCATCTTTTGGGATAATTTCTATATCCAAATTTTTCAATACTGAAGTATTCTTTTCATTTTCATCTAATAATTTTATTTTGATATGATGAGCATTCAGTTCACGCATTACAAAATTCTTTACAAGTTGAACTCTATTACTACCCGTAACAACCTCATTTCTGATGAACTTTCCATCTTTAGAATAAAGTGATACTTCGCAATTGTTAATAACAATTTCAACTTTATCAGATGGAACAGCAATTATTTTTTCAATTTCTTTTTTCTTTTGATTGAGAATTGGATTTTTATTTTCAAAATGTAGAATAACTTTGTCATTAATCTTCTCAAATTGAAATTCTTCATTAGCAAACAATGGAGAAAGAATTATTAATCCCAAGATTAAAGTAAGTAACTTTTTCATAGAACGCCTTTATTATTTAATAAGTAAGCATCTTTTTGTATCTATAATTTTATTATCAATTTGCAATTGATAGAAATAAATACCTGAACTTAAAGAATTGTCATTTTCATCTTTTCCATCCCATTTAATTGACGATTGGCGATTTTCAATTGAGAATTGTTTGATGAGTTCACCCTTAATATTATAAATTTCTATTCGTGCCTGTTCGTGTAAGTTCGTGTGGTTCGTGGCTAAATTAAAAGAAATCAGGGTTGTCCCGATATTTTTGGGATTGA
>JAGGUR010000038.1 GCA_021158425.1 Candidatus Cloacimonadota bacterium
AAAAGGTTAAAGCCAAAAGAGAAGACAAAAAGCACCAGAGCAATTGCGAAAAGAGAATGATAATGAGGACTGCCCATTGGTGCTTCTCCCATTTCTGCTGCTATAGTTGCTGTCATTGGACGAACTGGTTGAAAAATGGATTTAGGTATTTGGGCTGCACCACCAGCAACCATAAGTACAGTCATTGTCTCACCTATTGCTCTTCCCAATCCTAAAATAATACTGGCAATAATTCCTGAAGATGCAGCAGGAACGAGTATTCTTGTTATTGTCTCCCATTTTGTTGCACCAAGAGCATAAGACGCTTTGCCAAGTGCTTTTGGAACAGCAGATATAGAATCTTCAGCAATGCTTGTTATCGTTGGAAGTGCCATCATTCCAAGAATTAGAGATGCTGTAAAACAATTTAATCCTGTTGGCAGATTGAATACCTCTTGAACCAAAGGTGCGAGAAAAACCATTCCAAAGAACCCATAAATTACAGAAGGAATGCTTGCCAAAAGTTCTATAACAGGTTTCAAGAATTCCTTTATTTTTGGATGAGCCAACTCTGCTATGTATATCGCAGACCCAATACCTAATGGAATCGCTACTATAAGTGCACCCACAGTAACCAATAATGAACCCACAATTAGAGGTAATATCCCGAAATTTGGCGGTTCATGAGTAGGGTGCCAGGATTTGCCAAAAATGAACTGAAATATTTTCACTTCTCTAAAAATTGGCAGACCTTCTGTGAACAGAGTTATAGTTATTCCGAGTAGAAAAATGATAGACAGAAATGCACAAAGAAGTAAAATGTATTTAATATACTTTTCTTTTTTCATTGGAGTTAGTTTTCTATTTTTATATTTTTCAAAAAATTCATTAACAAAAACGAATGGGTAAATCCACACACTAAGTCAAAAAAAGCGTTCTAATATTATTAAAGCCATGAATTCACAAATTAAAATATTTATTTTTTACCAAAGGACGCTTTAGCGTTCTTTATTTGATTTACCCAGTGAAATATAAAAATAGATTAGACAAAAGATGTAGAGATAAAGTAATTATTTCACTGGGTGAAGCCTCGGAGTTTACACCGTCGCAACCTTACAAAAACCTTTCAGTAAGTATTTTGCTGACGCTAAATTTGTAACCAATGGAATATTATGAACATCGCATACTCTGAGAAGTGCTGAAATATCAGGTTCATGTGGTTGTGCTGTTAATGGGTCTCGCAAGAAAATAACCAGGTCTATATCACCACTTGCAACAAGACCGCCAATCTGTAAATCACCACCATTAGGACCACCAAGCATCTGCTTTACATCAAGACCTGTCTTCTTATGAATCATTTCTCCGGTTGCCCCAGTTGCTATAATCTCATATGATTGAAGTATATCTTTGTGGTTATTAACAAGCATTACCA
Source organism: Candidatus Cloacimonadota bacterium (assembly GCA_021158425.1). Classification (GTDB taxonomy): domain Bacteria; phylum Cloacimonadota; class Cloacimonadia; order JGIOTU-2; family JGIOTU-2; genus JAGMCF01. The sequence continues at coordinate 1,412 of JAGGUR010000038.1, forward strand.
TATCAACCTTCTTGGCATCATGAGCAATAAGGGCTATTTTCTTTTTTAACTTCTTCTTGCTATGGCTGACAACTCCAATTTTATGTGTTTTTATTTGTGCCTTTGTCATTCTATCATCCATTTTTGTGGAGAAACTCGACTCGAGTTCAAAGAACCCGAGTCGGGTTTCTAATGATTACTTAATAGGTACAAATCCCAATTCCTTAACAATATTCTGTCCTTGATGTGATAGTATAAAATCAATCAGGTCTTTTACCAGCCCTTTTGGTTTTCCATTTGTATACATAAAAAGAGGCCTTGCGAGTTTGTATTCTCCAGAAACTACTGTTTTATTACTCGGCAAGACATTATCAATTCTTAGAGCTTTAACATCAGCAGAAAGATATCCAAGTCCTATGTAGCCAATTGAACCGGGCGTTTGTGACACAGTTGTTGCTACTGCTTGGTTTGAAGCAAGCATCAGTGCACCATCTCTGACCTTATCACCTTTTAAAACTAACTTTTTAAATACCTCAAAAGTGCCTGATGCAACATCTCTTGAGACCACAACGATAGTTCCAGATTCTCCTCCCACATCTCGCCAATTGCTTATTTTTCCAATATAAATATCTTTTAGTTGAGAGAGAGTAAGTGCTTTTACTGTGTTATCAGGATGCACAACTATAGCAATGCCATCTTTTGCAACAATTGTCTCTATGGGATTAATGCCTTTTTCTCGTGCTTTTTTTAATTCTTTTGTTTTCATTGGTCGTGAAGCATCAGCAATATCACATGTGCCATCAATAAGTGCTGCAATACCAACACCAGAGCCACCACCTCTTACAGAAATATTGGCTTCTGGATGGATATCCATAAATGTCTCTGCTGTCTTCTGTGCTATTGGTAATACAGTAGTAGAACCAGTAAGGGTAAGAGTATTTGACTTTTTCTTTGCCCAGGGCCATTGGAATGCAAAAACCTGGGTTGTGATAAGCAGGAGTATTCCTGCAATTAGTAGACTTTTTGTTTTCATTTTTTCTCCTTAATAAATAGCCACGAAGGCACCAAGTCACTAAGATTATTTTAAACTTATATTTCGCTTTGTGCCTTTGTGTCTTTGTGGCATAATTACAGTTTTGTTGAAAATTCCCAGCGGAGTTGTGCTATAAACTTATCTTTTGAATCTTTGCTGGAATCTTCGTAAGAAGTATTCTCATAATTAACTTGTAACATCACCACTGGTTTCCCTTTTGCTCTTCGCATAAAGTAGTTAATCCCACCAACTATAAGAGTTTGTTTGTCATTATCCTCATCAGTATTAGGCTCCCAGTTATCATAACGAGCAACAAGTTCAAACTTATCTGTTAATTTTACAATTGGCATAATCATAAATCCTTGCCCAACAGTACCATCATCCTCTTTTGACAGAAACTCAAATTGAATATCCAAAGGACCGAATGCCAATCTCCCTACCGCTGCATAAGCGGAATAATCTGTTTTATCAGTCCCCTTTTTCTTTGTGTAGTAAGAACCACCAATAGTAATCCCTGAAATTGGAATGAACCGAAGATTCGCAAGATAAGCCGGACTTGTATTTACATTATCACCCGCTTTCTTATACCCTTCTCCATTTGTAACTGCAACAGCATATTCACCCATACCATTTGGAATATAACCATATAGGGAGATTCCATAATCAGTAGAGCTTATGAACTTATACTTATCTGAAGGTGCTTTTTCCATTACAACATAACTCCAGTCATAGATAGAGCCAAAGTAGTTCTTCAATAAACCGAATGTTAATTTGCTTTCTGGAATAGGAATAAGGTTTTTGAAATCAAGGTATGCATATTTGAGTTTCACTCCAACACCATGAACATCCGTGTCTTTATCACTGCTGAAGAAATCCAGATTAAATCTACCACTGATATCTGATGAGAATTTTTGGTTTATACGAAAGTATCCTCTTTCTAAAGAGAAGGTATTTGTTTCATCTTTCTCATAAGTATACCTGTTCCAGAGATACATTTCCAGTTTGGTCTCGCCTGCAACAGCAATACTACTTACTAAGAACATTAGCAATAGTGTGAGTAAATACCAACTTTGCTTTTTTTTCATGCTTTACTCCTTTTCCCGATTTTAATCCCGATTTTAATCGGGATTCTTTTCGGAATTTTTATTTAATTATACTTAAAGAATATTAATTTCGTAGAAGGATTGTGTTAATTTTGTGTTAAGATAAAAAGCCCTCTGGTAGAAACCAGAGGGCTGTCTGCGAAACCCAAAAAATAAACTGTGATGAATAATCTATTCTGACTTATATTTGTGTTGTTGAATCCTTCTTAATCTCCTCAATCCTTTTTCTTTTATCTGCCGTACACGTTCTCGTGGCAAATCCAAGATTTTAGATATTTGAGTTAAATCATAAGAATTATTATCAGCCAATCCATAAAGTAAGGTAAGGACCTTTTTTTCAAGTTCTGGAAAATCTTCAAGGTTGGCA
>JAGGUR010000115.1 GCA_021158425.1 Candidatus Cloacimonadota bacterium
CTGTAATGCTCAAATGATTAGATCTGAAAATCTTCTAAATGTTACTTGACAATATACATAATAGAAATTTATATTTGTAATATAAGATGAAATATTCATGTCCCTAAAACAACTCGGGACGCAATGGATAATGAAAATGCTATTTTAGTTGATTGATGTTGTTATATTTTTTTTCTTTGTGTCTTTGTGCCTTTGTGGCAAAAAAGCGATTTTCAGATGAAAAAATAAATCAGGTTGAATGAAAACCGTCTAATAATGAATAAAATAAAGGATTTTATTAACTTAGACACCCTCAATATACTTATTGAGACTGCATTAAAAGAGGACCTTTCTGAAAGTGGAGATATCACTACAGAATCCATTTTTGACCAGGAACAGGGAATATATACTCTCATCTCAAAAGATTCTGGTATACTTTGTGGTTGTAAAATTTTTACGGCTGTATTTCAGAAGATTGATTCTGACTGTATAATAAAATTCAACAAAAGTGATGGTGAAAGAATAGAAAAAGGAGATTCTATCGCAAAAATTTATGGAAAGATAAAAAGTATTTTAAAAGGAGAACGAGTAGCGCTTAACTTTCTCTCCCATTTGAGTGGAATTGCTACAAAGACCGCCAAATTTGTAGAAAAAACTGGTGGCAAAGCAAAAATTCTTGATACGAGAAAGACAATCCCTGGATTTCGCTCACTGCAAAAATATGCAGTTTTATGTGGAGGCGGGAAGAATCATAGAATGGGTTTATACGACATGGTAATGATAAAGGATAATCATATTGATGGAGCTGGTAGTATCGCAGATGCAGTTTCAAAAGTTAAAAGTAAGTTGAATCCTTCTATAAAAATTGAGGTTGAGACACGAAATTTAGAGGAAGTAAAAGAAGCACTTAAGGCACAAGTTGATTACATTATGCTGGATAATATGCCGTTAGAAATGATGAAAAAAGCTGTGAAAATAATTAACAAACAAACACTGGTTGAAGCTTCTGGAAATATGACATTATCACGCATCAAGGATGTTGCAGAGACTGGTGTTGACTTTATCTCTGTTGGCGAATTGACACATTCAGTCAAAGCATTTGACTTCTCTTTGCGAAAAGAAAAGTAATAGTATTATAGTATTATAAATGAAATCTTTATTATGCCAAAGGCAGATTCACATTTGGCGGAGTTTTTTTGCAATAAGTCAAAATTTAGATTTTGTCCCCTATTTAATTGTGGATAGAATTTTAATCTTTTACCTTTAATCTTTGCGGTTTACCGCGCTATGGATATACAGAATATAATAAGTAAAATTACATCACTGAAAAAGACTTTGAAAGATTCAGTGGTTATCCCTGCACATCATTATATAAAATCAGATATTATTGCCCAAGCAGATATTGTTGGAGATTCATATAAACTTGCAAAAGATTGTAGTAAAACTCATGCTGATTTCATATTATTCTGCGGTGTAAAGTTTATGGCGGAAGGTGCCAGGCTTTTGGCAAAACCAAACCAGAAAGTACTCATGCCAACCCTTTTGGCTGGCTGTCCTTTAGCAGAAATGATAGATGAGTCTACAGCTTGTGAGGCTTACAAGCTAATCAGTTCTCTTTGTGCATATGAAGTAGCACCAGTTGTCTATGTGAATTCCAATGTAGCTTTGAAAGGTTTTTGTGGTAAACATAATGGAGCAATCTGTACAAGTTCTAATGCAGGTAAAATAATAAACACATATTTAAATCAGGGAAAAGCTGTATTTTTTTCTCCTGATTATAATCTTGGTATCAACTCAGCCAGAATATTACAAATCCCTGAAAATCAAATTGTTATTGTTAAAAAGGATCTTAGTCTTCTATGTAAAGGGTCAATCAAAAATGCAAGAATATTCCTATGGGATGGCTGTTGTTATGTCCATAAAAAGTTTACTGTTGAGCATATAAGAAAACTTAGAGAACAGTATCCAAATATACAAATTATTGTCCATCCTGAATGCGATGAAGAAGTAGTTTTGCAAAGCGATTTTGTAGGTTCAACACAAACTATTCTTAATACAATTAAAGATGCTCCGGAGGGCAGCATTTGGGGAGTAGGCACGGAGTATCATTTTGTTGAAAGAATGGCTCAAAACTTTTCAAACAAAACAATCCTACCTTTAAAAATTTCTTGTTGTGAAGATATGGGAAGAATCACATTTCAGAATGTTTATGAATCATTACAATCTATAGTGCAATATCCAGAAAAAAATAGACTGCTGTATGAGGTAACTGTTCCTATTGAATATTACACGAATGCGAAAAAAGCAATGCACAATATGCTTTCAATTGTGGAGGATAATAAATGAGAAAGAAATTTGATGTTATAGTAATTGGGACTGGCATTGCTGGTCTTTCTGCTGCAATTTTCTTAAAAGAAGCCGGCTTTGATGTTATCGCTCTAACCAAAGCAGAAGATATTTATGAAACGAATACAAATCGTGCACAAGGTGGTATCATTGGATGGAAAAAAGATGATAGTTCTGACACCTTGATGAAAGATATTCTCTCTGCCGGGAGTAATTATAATAATATTGAAGCAGTGAAGATTTTTGTTGAACAGGGCCCACAGCTTGTAAATGACTTTTTTATTAATAAACTAAATGTTGATTTCAGCAGAACACCGCAAGGGGAATTTGATTATACTGAAGAAGCTGCTCATTCTACAAATCGTATTCTTCATTGCTCGGATTATACGGGTGAAAAACTTGAAACCTCTCTTATCCAATATGCAAAAAGTATTGGAGTGCAAATACTCACTTCCCATACTTCAATTGACCTTATAACCAATAATCATCACTCGCGAGATTACCAGGAATTGTATAAACCTCGCGAAGTTATGGGTGTTTATGTGCTGGATAATAAAAAAAGGACAGTCAGAACATTTCTGGCACATAAAGTAATAGTAGCTACAGGAGGGATTGGGAACCTATATCAGCATACGACAAATTCTGTCTCTTCAACTGGTGATGGGATGAGCATGGCATATAGAAGTGGGGCAGATATTATTAATACAGAATTAATACAATTCCACCCAACAGCACTTTATCATAAAGATATAAAAAGATTTCTTATTTCAGAATCATTGCGAGGAGAAGGTGCACGACTTATAGACCATCAAGGGAGACAGTTTATGAAAAATTACTCTTCGCAAAAAGACCTTGCTCCACGTGATATTGTTGCTCGAGCTATTTATACTGAGATGAAGAAAGCGGGTGTAGATTATATGCTTTTAGATTTGAAAAGCTATTATAATGGTTCAGAGGAAATACCAAAAAGGTTCTCAAAGATATATAATACCTGTTTAAAAGGTGGAATAGATATTACAAAAGAACCAATCCCAATTGTTCCAGCTGCACATTATTTCTGTGGTGGCATAAAGGTAGATACTTACGGAAGAACTTCATTGAAAAATTTATATGCAATTGGTGAAATAAGCTGTACTGGATTACATGGAGCAAACCGATTAGCTTCTTCATCACTTGCAGAAGGATTGCTATGGGCGAAAAGAGCTTCTGATGATATTATAAGTAAGGGTGAAAAAATTGATGAAGAACGTTTTCAGTCCATTCCAAATTGGTCAACACCTAAAAAACAAATTGAATTTGACCCTCTTTTGCTTGAACAGGATTTAAAGTCAATTCAACTGACAATGTGGAATTATGCTGGTATTATACGAACAAAAAGAGGACTTGAACGTGCTCGAGCCGACCTTAACTATTATGCGCATAGAATCTTCAAATTTTATCAAGATGCAAAGTTAAGTTGTAATATTATTGAATTGCGGAATGTAGTGGTTAATGCTTTGATAATTGTAAATGCTGCAATCCATAATAAAAAATCGATAGGGTGTCATTATATAATAGATGATTATTAAAGATTAATATAATTACTTATTACTACCTGAAATTTTCCTAACCCAATGCGATGAAAATTCATTTGACTATTGATTTTATTATGAATGGGTTTACCTATTTTGAGTGTATATTTTGCCATTCTTGCAAACTATTTCAACTTATTGTTTAGATAATTTTAGTAATTTCCTTTGTCATTGTTGGTTATTGAATATTATTTGTTACTATGAATCAAATAAGCGGCGCCAATAATTCCTGAATCAATATTACTTTGACTTACCTCAATCTTTACTTTCTCATATAATTTTTTATAACAATTCTTTTGGATAACTTTTTTTACGGGAATCAAAAGAAAGTCTTTCATATTAGAAAGTCCACCTCCGAAAACAATAATGTCTGGATTAAGCAGATTTATCAATCCTGCACAAACGATTCCAAGTTTTTCAAATGCATCTTTAAATATCTCTATTGCTTTTCTGTTACCCTTTAGAGCCATTTGGTAAAGTGAACTAACTGTGATTTTTTCACCAAAGATTTCTTTACTCTTTTTTTCAATTGCAAAACCCGAAGAATAGGCTTCTAAGCATCCATTCTGTCCGCAGTTGCATCTTCTGCCATCTGGCACAACCTTAATATGACCAATCTCTGCAGCAAAGCCATAATTCCCATGATAAAGTTTTCCATTAATAATCAGCCCACCACCAATTCCAGTTCCAAGCGTGATTCCAATCAAATTTCTTATTGTTTTATCGTTTCTTAGCAAATACTCACCATAAGCAAAACAGTTAGCATCATTATCAATAAAGATTGGCAGGTCTACTACTTTCAATTCATTTTTTAGATTTATATCTTTCCAATCTGGAAAATTGGGTGATTCAAAAATAATACCACTTGCAGAATCAACCAAACCGGCAATTCCAATGCCTATTGATTTTATGTCATAATTTTGTTTGCATCTTTCAATAATTGAAACAATTTTTCTAATTACAAATTCTTTCCCTTTTACAACTTCCGTTATTATGGAGTTCTTATAAATTATCTTATTATCCAAACCATTTTGAACAACTCCATATTTAATATTAGTTCCGCCAACATCTATTCCTAAAAGTCTCATAACCACGAACCTCTAACTTCTTATTTCTAACCTCTAACTTTCCAACATCGCATACGCATTATGATTATGAATTGATTCAATGCTTTCCGCTTCAACTTTGTATGAAGTAATTCGTTTATCATTCTTTAATTTTTTTGCAACTTCACGAACAATATCTTCTACAAATTTTGGATTATTATAAGATTTTTCTGTAATATATTTTTCGTCAGCTCTTTTTAACATTGAATATACTTCACTACTCCCTGATTTCTCAATTATTTCTATTAATTCCTCTAACCAAACGAAGTCGTTATAAATTATTTTTGCTGTAACATAAGTTCTCTGATTATGAGCTCCAAAATCACTAATTTCTTTTGAGCAAGGGCAAAGACTAATAATAGGAACAGTAGCAGACAGCTCAAATTTGAATTCCCTACCTAATTTTGCCTTGAACTTACAGTTATATGACATAATTGATTCTTCTCTTGAAACAGGGGCTTGCTTTTTTATAAAATATGGAAATTCAAATTCAATGTATGCGACATTTGCATCTAATTTTTTCTTCATTTCTGAAAGCAGGTTTTCAAGATTATCAACAATAGTTTCTTTATGATAATGATTTAGAATTTCAACGAATCTACTCATATGTGTACCACGAAAATTTGAAGACAATTCAACATACATATTAACAGTTGCAGTGGTATTCTGTCTTCCATACTTCCGGTCTTCTAAAACTATCGGATATTTTAATCCTTTTACGCCGACTTTGTTTATTGTTATCTCCCGTTTATCTTGTTGATTTTGGATGTCTTTATATTTAGTCATTAGGCTTGCCTCGTGTCCGCCAGCTGGCGGATTACTTCACCGGGGTCATTCATTGTTCATCATTTTTTATTCGTCATTCGTTATTCATTATTTAGTCTTAATTAATATCCTGTGAAAAATTCATCCATAGTCTCAAATTTCTAATTTCTAATGATAAATAAAATGTCCAATGTCAAATAACTAAAACCAATACCACTAAGGCAATGTGCTCATTTTGATACTTGAACATTTGGATTTTATTAGAAATTCATCATTAGGATTTAGTCATTTTGCCCGCAATTTTCACCAGTAATTAATTATTTACTACAGTGAAAATTATATTTTGCAAAGCCATCAGATAATTTATAATACAACTTTCCACTTTTTTCATAAATCACCATAGCGTCAACATCATTTAGGCTATTTGCAAGGTCAATTCCTGATTGGGGTCCCATTACAAAGATTGCTGTACAAAGAGCATCTGCTGTAGTTGCATCAGGAGCAATAACGGTTGAGCTTATAGATTTATCAGCAGGAAATCCAGTTTTTGGGTCAAGAATATGATGAATCCTTTTCCCATCTATAAAAAAGAATTGTTCATAATCACCAGATGTTACAATTGACATATTTTTTAAAGACACTTCGCCAAATATTTCATCTTCAGAA
>JAGGUR010000116.1 GCA_021158425.1 Candidatus Cloacimonadota bacterium
ATGAAAATAAGCTATAATTGGTTGAAAGAATTTATCCCAATAAAGCTTTCTGTCAAAGAGTTTTGTCAGAGACTTACAATGTTTGGGATTGAGGTTGAGGGTATCACTCATCTTGGTGATGAATATGAAAATATAGTTGTTGGGAAAATTTTGTCTGTAAAGCCACATCCAAGTTCAAATAAGTTATCAGTCTGTATCGTAGATGTGGGAGAAGACAAACCAATATCTGTTATCTGCGGAGCACCAAATGTCAAAGAAGGTCAGTATGTGCCTGTTGCAAAAGTTGGTTCTGTTGTTGGCGATTCTCAGATTAAAAAAGTTAAAATTCGTGGAATAGAATCTCTTGGGATGATCTGTTCGGAAAGAGAATTAGGTATTTCCAATGACCATTCTGGAATTATGGTTTTAAGGAATGATTGGAATATAGGAACCCCTTTTGCAGAAGCTTTAAAAATTGATGACTATATCATAGATGTAGAAATTACACCAAACAGACCTGACCTTTTAGGAATGCTGGGAATTGCTCGCGAAGTTGCAGTTATGCTGAATAAAAAGTATACTCCACCCAAAATAGAATTTGCGCCTGATATGTCCGGGAAACAACCAACTTCAGAACTTATATCAGTAGAAATTAATGCTCCAGAACTTTGTCCTCGTTATTGCTGTAGGGTTATTAGAGATATTACTGTTAAGCCTTCACCAAAATGGATGCAAAACAGGCTTAGAGCCATTGGGTTGCGTCCCATAAACAATATCGTAGATGTAACAAATTATGTCTTAATGGAATATGGTCATCCGCTGCATGCTTTTGATTATGCGAACATTTCTGGAAACAAAATTATAGTTCGTAGAGCAAAGGATGGCGAGAAGATAAAACTTCTTGATGAACAGGTTTATGCTTTGTCTTCTCAAAATCTTGTCATTGCTGATATTGAAAAACCGATTGCTCTGGCAGGTATTATGGGAGGAATTGATAGCAGCATTCTCCCTGAAACAAAAGATGTTGTTTTAGAATGTGCATGTTTTAATCCAAGAAATATCCGTGCAACATCTCTTTATCTAAATCTTGAATCTGAATCTTCATACAGGTTTGAAAGAGGGATGGACACAAACAGATTAGAAGAAGTAATTGACCGTGCTGCACAGTTAATTCAGATAACTGCCGGTGGAGAAATATGTAAAGGTATTGTAGATGTATATCCTGATAAGGTTTTGCCTAAAAAAATCTTTCTGCGAACTAACAGGGTAAATAACATTTTAGATACACAACTACAGCCTGAGACCATAAAATCATACTTGCAAAAATTAGAATTTTTGGTTTATGAAAAAGGCAGAGATTTTGAAGTAACTATTCCTACATTCCGACTGGATTTGGAACGCGAGATAGATCTTATAGAAGAGATCGCACGATGTTATGGTTATAAAAATATTCATTCTCAATTTACATTACCGCGAATAGAAAATACTCTTAAAAGAAAGACAATACGAAAGATACGAAATCATCTTATTAATTTAGGATTTTATGAAGTTTGCAATCTCAGTTTTGCAAATTTAGATGTGCTTGATGAACTTAATCTGTCACAAAATGATTATAGAAGAAATACAATTGAATTATCAAATCCTTTAGGTGAGCAATTTTCCATTTTGAGGACCACCTTAATTCCTGACCTTCTTAGCAATGTAGCATTAAATTTGTCATATAAATTTGATAATTTTAAACTGTTTGAACTAAATAAAGTTTATCTTAAAGATAACAATAATACATCTCTTGAACCTGTTTTACTAACTGGTGTAATAGTTGGAGACTTTGTACCAAAATATTGGAATTCTAAATCTCAGTTGTCCTCATTCTTTGATGTAAAAGGTATTGTGGAATCACTTTTTAAAATTCTTCATTGCGCACACTATATGAATTTCAAAAAGTCTAATGAGCCTTTTTATTTATCTAGTGAAAGTGCTGATGTATTTATTGGTGATACAAAGATTGGTTCATTAGGAACCTTGCAAGAGGATATTTTATCTAAATTTGGGATTAAAGTTCATACAATACTGTTTGATATTAAAGTTTCAAGCTTGCTTAATTATGTTAAACAAGAGGAAATATATTATAAAAAAGTTGTAAAATTTCCACCCGTGCATCGTGACATTGCAATTATGGTTCCAGAGGGAGTCTCTGTTGCGGAAATTGAAAAAACCATCAAGTCAGTTGATTCGGAAATAATAAAAAGTGTCAGATTATTTGATGTATATCAAGGCAAGCAAATTAAAGAAGAATATCGCAGTATGGCTTTTAATATTACTTTTCAATCAGATAAATCAACATTAACGGATGAATATGTTAATAAATTATTTGACAATATTGTTAAAAAATTATTAAATGAACACAAAATTACATTGAGGCAAAAATAATGAATGTTGATTTGCTTGGTAAGATTGAAAAAAAGATTGAAAATCTAATTTCAGAATATAAAGCTTTAAAAGATAAATATAATAGTCTATTAAGAGAAAAAGAAGAATTAAATAATAAATATAAAGACCTGTTCCTCAATAAGGATAGAGCAGAAAATCGCATAGCAGAACTTGAAAAGGACTTGCAATATTATAAAGAGCAGGCATCTGAGCTAAGTAATAAATTAGCACAAAAAGAAGATAAGTTAAAAAGTTATACCGAACAGGCATACACTATTGACAGTAGAGTTGATGCCTTACTTACCGCAATTGATGATGTGCTTGAAGAAAAAGAATCTGAATAAAATAAACTAATTATAAAAATATATGAATAGTATTTTTGTAAATATTTTTGGCGATGAATACTCAATAGCTGGTGATGTGGACCCAACTGATATTAAAAAATATGCAGAATATCTTGATGAAAAATTAACAGAATTATCTGTTGATACTAATATTGAATCTAAGTATAAATTATCAATATTATGTGGTTTAAATATAATTGAGGAAATGTTTACCCAAAAGGAACAATTATCTGAAGTTGAAAAGTATTTAAAAAAGATATCCAATCTTTTAGATTCTTTTTCTGCGGAATAAATTTTCGTAAATCTGCTTGTCACAAAATAGCTTATATTTGTAATAGGAATAAGCATTTGAGTCATTTTGTTCTTTTCTTGAAAAAGGCCTATCCTGTTTGTGATAACAATGTTGTTTTGTGCTAAACTTTGAACTATAGGGTGTTCGATTAGGTATGGCGTGAATGCCTTCATTGCAGTTGGACTCATAAAATATCTATAAGGATTCCCATTATTGTGATACGGTTCAAACAAATTGTTACACGGCAAGGACAGGTCTTTTTTATTGAAAGGATGAAAAATGATACAATATCTCACTCTGGCAATTGCAGTTTTAGTAGGAATAGCTTTAGGATGGATTTCCTTCCGTATTTTAACAATTAAGAGAATTAACAATGCAAAAGAGATTTCAAAAAGAATTAAAGAAAAAGCACTTTCTGAAGCGAAAGTTATAAAGAAGGAAGCGGAATTAGAAGCAAAGGAACAATGGTATGCCAGAAGAGCAAATCTAGAAAAAGAGATTGAAAATAGAAAAAAGGAATTGCACAAACTTGAAAACAGATATAATCAAAAAATTAGTAGCATTGAAGAACGTTTGTCAAAGCTTGATAGAAGAGAACAATCTGTTTCTGATAGAGAAAGACATGTTAATCAAAAGCAAGTTCAACTAAAAGAGCAGGAGCAAAAACTGCAGAAGCTAATAGACGAGCAAACAGAAAAATTAATGGCGATTGCTCAGATGAATAAGGAGAAAGCTATTGAAAAATTGCTTGAGAGATTTGAAAATGAAGCCAAAAGTGATGCTGCAAAAGTTCGGAAAGAAATAATTGATAAAGCCAAATCTGAAGCAGAGAAGGAATCACTCAAAGTTTTAGCTTCTACTATTCAGAGAACAGCTGTTGATTATATTGCCGAGTCCTGCGTCTCGGTTGTTTCATTACCTTCAGAAGAGATGAAGGGCAGAATTATTGGTAGAGAGGGCAGAAATATTCGGGCTTTTGAAAATAGAACAGGAATTGAGTTAATAGTAGATGATACTCCTGAGGCAGTAATTCTATCCAGTTTTGAACCTATACGCAGGGAAATTGCTCGTAGGTCGTTGCAAAAATTAATATCTGACGGAAGAATCCATCCAGGGAGAATAGAGGATACAGTTAAAAAAACTGAAGAAGAAATAAGCCAAATAATTGTTGAAACTGGCAAGCAAACTTGTATTGATCTTGGCATTAATGACCTACCAAAACCTTTGGAAAATTTAATTGGAAAATTACAATTCCGCACAAGCTATGGACAGAATGTTCTTAAACATAGCATTGAGACAGCCTGGATATGTGGTATGCTCGCAGCTGAAATTGGTTTAGACCAAACTCTAGCAAAAAAAATTGGTTTGTTACATGATATTGGGAAAGCTGTTGACCACGAAGTTGATGGAGCACATCCTCAAATTGGTGCTGATTTGGCAAAGAAATATGGTCTATCTCATACTATAGTTAATGCTATTGAAGCACACCATGAAGATGTAGAAGCAGAAACCCTTTATGCTGTTCTCGTGCAGATCGCTGATGCTATTTCCGGCTCCCGTCCAGGTGCACGACGTGAAACACTGGAAACATATTTGAAAAGATTAGAGAATTTAGAAAATATTGCCTCATCATTTGATGGAGTTCAAAAATGTTACGCTATACAAGCTGGTAGAGAAGTCAGAATAATGGTGGAACACAATCATATTGACGATGCTCAAGCTGAAATGTTGGCTTCAGATGTGGCTAAAAAAATTGAAAATGAACTTCAATATCCTGGACAAATTAAGGTTACTGTCATAAGAGAGGTTAGAAAAACAGCATTGGCAAAGTAGTTCTTGAAGATGAAACCGGAAACTTG
>JAGGUR010000157.1 GCA_021158425.1 Candidatus Cloacimonadota bacterium
ATGAGAAACATAATTAGTTCTTGCTTGAAAGAGCATATTAAAGCGATTGAGTCATTATCTAATTTTACTGAAGATTTGATAACTTCAGCAAAAGAGATATGTCAAACTTTACGGGATGGTGGCAAGATTATGCTTTGTGGTAATGGGGGAAGTGCTGCAGATGCGCAGCACATCGCGGCTGAATTTGTGGTTCGCTTTAGAAGTAATTATAACCGTAAATCACTTTCTGCTCTTGCCCTAACTACTGATACTTCACTGATTACTGCGTGTGGTAATGATTATGGGTTTGAGAATATTTTTGCTCGTCAGATTGAAGGACTGGGCAATAAAGGTGATTTTTTGATTGGAATTAGTACAAGCGGAAATTCTTCAAATGTTTATAAAGCCTTTGAACTTGCCAGAAAAAAGGGAATTAAGACTTTATTGCTTTCTGGTAAAGATGGTGGTAAAATAAAAAACATTGCAGATAATTCTATTATAGTTTTACATAATAATACAGCTCGAATTCAAGAAGCACATATTACTATTGGGCATATTTTATGTAGATTAGTAGAAGAAATATACTTTGAAAAATAAATGTAAAATAAGGAGTCATAATGGGTAGAAAGAAAAAATCTGAAGAAAAATATGAATATGATGCAAGAAAATTCTGTGTCCCGGTAACTAAAATAGGACCTTTAGAAAATATCCAATTTATCATTGATGATTTTATTGAAAAAAAGGTTACATTTTGTGTGGATGGAAGCGAGGACAGATGGGAAGTATGGCGATTAGAAGAAGAAGGTGATTCTGATAAAATAAAGAAAAAGGATTATCCCAGAAAACCTAAATTTCTATATATAAAAGGTAGGAAGACCGATTATGTGATAAAAAATAAGCAGGAATAATATGTGAGGCAAAAATGTCTGAAATAATGAGTGTTTATGCACGAGAAATTTTGGATTCTCGCGGGAATCCCACTCTGGAGGTAGAAGTCAAATTAGAATCTGGTGCCTTTGGCAGAGCTGGTGTTCCTTCTGGAGCATCAACCGGAGAATATGAGGCAGTAGAACTGCGAGATGGTGATAATGATAGATATAATGGGAAAGGGGTATTGCAAGCAATAAAAAATGTTAATGAAATTATTGCACAGAAACTAATAGGAAAAGAAAGTATAAATCAAGTTGAAATTGATAAGGCAATGATAGATATGGATGGCACAGATAACAAAGAAAGATTGGGAGCCAATGCTATACTTGGTGTGTCTATTGCAGTTGCCAGAGCATCTGCTATGGAATTAGGATTGCCTTTGTATCGCTATATTGGCGGAACCAATGCAAGGATAATACCAATTCCAATGTTTAATATTCTTAATGGGGGAAAGCATGCTGATAATAATGTTGATATTCAAGAGTTTATGATTATGCCGCTCGGGGCAGAAACTTTCCATCAAGCATTACAAATGGCATCAGAAACATTCCACTCCTTGAAAGAAATCCTAAAAAATAGTGGGTATAGCACATCTGTTGGCGATGAAGGTGGATTTGCTCCTAACCTTAAATCAAATGAAGAGGCTCTGAAATTTATTGTTAAGGGAATTGAAAAAACGGGATACCGCCCCAAAGACGATATTGTCATTGCTATTGATCCTGCTGCTACTTCCTTTTACAAAAATGGAAAGTACAATATAAATGTTGGCACTCCCAAAAAACTTTCCAGCAAAGAATTGATAGAAATCTATAACGAGTGGGTAAAAAAATATCCAATTGTCTCTATTGAGGATGGACTTGCAGAAGATGATTGGACAGGCTGGAAAATGATGACTCAACAGTTGGGCGATAAAATCCAGATAGTTGGTGATGATATATTTGTTACAAATAAAATCAGGCTGGAAAGAGGAATTAAAGAAAAGTCCGCTAATTCTATTCTGATAAAATTAAACCAGATTGGTACTTTGACTGAAACTTTAGATACAATTGAGATTGCAAAAAAAGCTAAATTTACTACAGTTGTTTCCCACCGCTCAGGAGAGACTTGCGATACAACCATTGCTGACCTCGCTGTAGGTGCTAATTGCGGACAGATGAAATCCGGTTCTCTCTCTCGTTCAGAAAGAATTGCAAAGTATAACCAGCTTTTACGAATTGAAGAAGAATTAGGGGACTCATCTGTTTTCCCAGGAAAAGATTTGTTCAAAATATAGTTATCATTTGGAGTATAAGACTGTTTGCATCTATGTTCAGCACATGATATCCAATAAAAGCGGAGTGCTGAAACGAGATTCCCGTCCCCGATTCAATCGGGGATTCGGGAGACGAACTTTCAGCATATTGACGGGGCGGGGCGAAAAGTTCCTGCTCGATAGATCGGGGAGTTGTTTTCGTTCTCCACTATAATTATTAGAAATAAAGTAAGCTATATTATGCGCTCAGTAGTAGAAATGTATTTTATTCTAATTAAAATCAATAATAAATGAGAAGAAAGAAGAAAAAAAATCTGAGAATCATCCTGATTATTATAGTTATTGCGTTGATTTGGTTTCTTTTCTTTGATAAATATAGCTTGATAAAAATAATAAAAAGTGATATCAAAATCAAGCAAAAACAAAATTTAATAGAAGTATATAAAAAACAAGCAAAGAAATTGGAAATTGAGAAGAACAAATTAGAAAATAAGGATGAAAAAGTTATAGAGAAAAAGGCAAGAGAGTTAGGATTAATAAAACCAGGTGAGACAATAATCAGAATTCGTGAAGAGGAGAAAAAAGCACAAAAAGGGGACTAAATCTAACCTGGCTTCGGCTTGCCTGTCTCCCGACAAATCGGAAGCCAAGATGGGCTACTTCAAGACGAGTTCGTCTGTTTGAAATTATAAACTAAAAGATGCGTGCAATATTTAAAGGAACGATTCTATCTCCAATATCAAAAGGGAAAGTTTTATTCATAGTGCCCGGATATCTCGTGACCTCTGAACAAGGCAACATATTAGAAGTTACTTCTGATAACCCCAGAGAAAAATATAAAAGTTTTCCATTCTACGATTTCTCTGATAGAATAATTTGCCCAGGATTTATTGATATACATAACCATTTGTCACAATTGCCCTTGATGGGACTTTCAGACAATAATCTTTTAACCTGGTTGAATAAATTAGTTTTTCCTTGCGAAGGAAAATTTAAGTCACAAGAAATTGCAAAACAAACTGCGGATTCATTTTTTCGTCAACTCCTTAAAAATGGCACTACTACTACTTCTACTTATGTAACTATTCACAAGCAAGCCACGGATTTAGCATTCCAATCTGCTAAAGAAAATGGAGTCAGAGCATTTATTGGCAAGGTTATGATGGACCAAGAAGTTCCTGGAAATATGCTGGAAGATACCCAAAAATCTTTGCAAGATTCTGAAGAATTGATAGAAAAGTGGGATGGATATGACAATGGTAGATTGCGGTATGCATTGACTCCACGATTTGCGGTTTCCTGCTCCTTCTCAATGCTTAAAGGTATTGGTGATTTAGCAAAAAAGTATGATGTTTATATCCAGTCTCATCTGGCAGAAAGCAATGGAGAACTTAAACTTATACAAAAACTCTATCCAGATTTTGAAAATTATACTGATGTTTACTACAGAGCAGGAATCTTATCAGAAAAGACAATTATGGCTCACTGTATTTATTTAAGCGGAAAAGAAATTAAGATCTTGCGAAAAACAGGCACAAAGGTAAGCCATTGTCCAACTGCTAACCGATTTCTGGCGAGTGGCATTATGCCCTACAGAAAGTTGGAACAAAGTGGCTTGACTATTGGTCTGGGCACTGATGTGGCTGGCGGTTATAGCCTCTCAATGTTTAATGAAATGAAAGAAGCGATAGAAACTTCTAAGATGATAAATTTCCTAAATTCGGAAAAACAGTATAAACCAATAACAGTTGAGGAAGCCTTTTATCTTGCTACTCTTGGAGGTGCTAAGGTATTATCTCTTGAAAAAGAAACGGGCAGTCTGGAAATAAGCAAATCTGCAGATTTTTTGGTTATTGATTATCAGAAACTTAATGATTTTAAAAATAGAGATATTCTTTCAAATGCAAGAAATATTCTTTCTAAAATGATTTATTTAGGAAATAAAGATATTATTGAACAGGTTTATCTTAGAGGAAAAAGGGTTATTTAAATTTTAAATATGA
>JAGGUR010000049.1 GCA_021158425.1 Candidatus Cloacimonadota bacterium
GCTAAAGGTTTGGTAACCTTATTTTCGTCAACTTCAAAAAAACCAAGTTGAAGAGCCGTATAGCCGTCTCTCTTTGGAGTTTTTTGTTGAACTACTGTGCAGGGACCGGCCTGAATTAAAGTAACAGGGATTGAATCACCATTTTCCTTGAAAGCTCTGGTCATTCCTATCTTTTTTCCAATTAATCCTAACATTTTTCTCCTTTTAGTCTCGGTCAGGCACCGAGCTTGAACGGATAGGGCAATATCTTACGGTCATCAGGTTTTGATTTCAATATGCACACCTGCTGGAATGTTTAAATTCTTAATGGCATCTACAGTCTTGGGAGTAGCATTTTGAATATCAATGATTCTTTTGTGAATCCTCATTTCAAACTGTTCTCTTGATTTCTTATCAACATTTGGAGAACGAAGAACTGTATAAAGCCGTCTTTGAGTTGGCAATGGAATCGGACCGATAATTTTAGCTCCGGTTCCTTTAGTATTTCTAACAATTTCTGCAACAGATTTATCCAAAAGAGAATGGTCGTATGCCTTAAGCCTGATTCTTATTTTATCCATTATCTCCTCATAAAATTAATAGCCACGCATTTTTTTTATAATTTTATCTGAAATATTTTCCGGTACTTTTTCATACTCAAAAAATTCCATAGAATAAGAAGCTCTACCTTGAGATACTGACCTCAGATTAGTTGCATATCCAAATGTCTCACTCAATGGGACATAACCATTTACGATTTTGATTGATTCCTTATCTGAAACTTCAATAATTTTACCCCTTCTGCTATTCAAATCATTTATAACATTACCTAAATATTCTTCTGGTGTAACAATATTAATGTTCATAATTGGCTCTAAAAGAATAGACTTAGCCTTTCTAAGTGCATTAGTGAAGGCGATTGAGCCAGCAATTTTAAATGCTAATTCGGAAGAATCTACAGGGCTGAATGAACCTCCTGTTACAATTACTTTTATATTTTCAACTTTATTACCTGTAAGGACCCCACTTTGTGCAGATTCAATTACTCCTGCTTTTATAGCATCTAAAAAATGCTTTGGAATCTCGTCCTCTGAGGATATATTTTCAAAATAAATTTTATACTTTGATTTTTCAATCCGCGAATTGTCGGAATAAGGTTCTATCCTCAATTTTACATGCCCGTATTGCCCATGTTCACCAATTTTGCGGTTTAGTATGCCGTCAGCTTCGGCACAATTTATAATTGTTTCCTTATAGTTTACTCTCGGCTTTCCTACATTCACATCAACCTTAAATTCTCTTTTCAATCTATCAATCAAAATCTCTAAATGAAGCTCACCCATACCAGAAATCAAAGTTTGTCCTGTTTCCTTATCCTTCTTTATATGATATGTTGGGTCTTCGTCAAATAATCTTGGTAAAGTTATTTCAAGATTCTCTTCATCAACTTTAGTCTTTGGTTCAATAGCAATAGACATAACCGGTTCAGCAAATGCAATTTTTTCAAGTAAAACCGGATTGCCAAGTTCAACTATGCTATCACCCGAGGCTGTATTATTTAGACCTGCTACTGCACAGATTTCACCAGCATATAATGCCTTTTTATTAATAGATTTATTTGAATGCATTTGCAAAATACGAGTTATCCGTTCCTTTCTCCCAGTATTAACATTGAGGACATAATCACCTTTATTGATCTTTCCAGAATAAGCTCTAAGATAAGTAAGTTTCCCTACATAAGGATTAACTTGATTTTTAAAAGCCAAAGCTGCAAAAGGAAGGGTTTCATCTACTATAATTTTCTTCTTATCTTTTGAATCTGGAATTGTAGCTTCAATTCCAGGCACATCTATTGGAGAAGGAAGGAAATCGACTATAGCATTAATTAAAAGCTGGATACCTTTATTCTTAAGAGCTGAGCCGCAAAGGACAGGAACAAAATCACAACTTAAAGTTAATTTACGGATAGAAGTAATTAAATCCTCCTCACTTATCTTTTTACCATCTAAATATTTTTTTAAGATAGCCTCATCATATTCAGCAACTTTTTCAATAAGTTGAGTGCGATAACTTTTTGCTAATTCTTTTTGTTGAGAAGATATTCCTTTAACATTTTCATTTGCTATATTGCAAACTGTGTAATCTATGCCTAATTCATCTTTATCAAAAATATATGCTTTATTATCAATTAAATTGATAACACCAAGAAAGTCTTCTCCATCCATAATTGGCAATTGGATAGGAAACGAATTAGGTTGCAATTTTGATTTAATAGTTTCAACAGCATAACTGAAATCTGCACCGATTCTATCTAACTTATTAACAAAGGCTAAACGTGGAATATGATATTTATCAGCTTGGTGCCATACAGTTTCTGATTGTGGTTCAACTCCTGCCACACCACAAAAAATAACAACAGCCCCATCAAGAATTCTAAGAGAGCGTTCCACTTCAACGGTAAAATCAACATGACCTGGGGTATCAATAATATTTATCCTATGATTCTTCCAGTAACATGTTGTAGCAGCTGAGGTGATAGTTATACCTCTTTCTTTTTCTTGAATCATCCAATCCATAGTTGCCGTTCCATCATGAACTTCTCCCATATGATGCAAAATACCTGTATAGAATAGGATTCGTTCTGTGACTGTAGTTTTTCCAGCATCAATATGAGCGATTAAGCCAATATTGCGAATTTTTTCTAAAGGATAATCTCTATTCATATTTAATTACTTCAGTGTTCATTTTTCATTTTTAGCCACTAAGGTCACGAAGAAACACTAATTTTTTTGTTATTTAATTCCTTCGTGTATCTTGGCGTTCTTCGTGGCTCAAAATCTAAAATGTGCAAAAGCTTTATTGGATTCTGCCATTCTCCAAACTTCTTCACGCTTTTTAACAGAAGAGCCTTCATTTTTATATGCTGATAGGAGTTCTGCAGCTAATTTTTCTTCAATAGTTTTTTCATTACGTTTTCTAGCAAAATTTACAATCCACCGAAATGCTAAGGTTTGTTGCCTATCTGGTCTCACTTCTATGGGAACTTGATAGTTAGCTCCACCTATTCTTCTTGATTTTACTTCAATTTTTGGTTTTACATTTTCAACAGCTTTTTTAAAAATCCGAACAGGGTCATCATTTGCTTTCTTTTCAATCAATTCTAGAGTTTTATAAAATTTTCTTTCAGCAAGACTTTTTTTACCACAAACCATCATTTTGTTAATAAATTTAGCTATCATTTTATCATGATATTTTGGATCGGGAAGGATTTCTCTTTTTTGGGCTCTTTTTCTTCTTGACATTGACCCTCGCTATAATTTTTTAATATATTTAGTTCCATATTTGGAACGGCTTTTTTTTCTTTCTTCTACACCGCTTGCATCAAGAGTTCCTCTAATAATATGATACCTCACACCGGGGAGGTCTTTTACTCTCCCTCCTCTAATTAAAACTATTGAGTGCTCTTGTAAATTATGACCTTCACCAGGTATATAACAAGTTACTTCCATACCGTTTGAGAGTCTAACGCGAGCGACTTTTCTTAATGCTGAATTAGGCTTTTTGGGTGTAGTAGTATACACTCTTGTACATACCCCTCGCTTTTGGGGGCAGCCTGACAATGCCTTATTTTTCTTTGACTTCTTACTTCGTGTTCTGCCTTTTCTAATAAGTTGTGAAATTGTGGGCACTAAAGCCTCCTATTTTTAAAGTTCATTTTTAACTAAAA
>JAGGUR010000030.1 GCA_021158425.1 Candidatus Cloacimonadota bacterium
CAAGTGTTGGTGACTCCCAATCATCTTCTACAAACCGTATATCATGTTCTTTGATTGGAGTTCCAATTGTTTCTAAACTTTTTAAGTATAATTCTTGAATGTCATTTGGTGATGGCTTAATCAGAATCTGAAATTGATAATAGTATTGCAATCTGTTAGGATTCTCTCCATAGCGTCCATCTTTGGGTCGTCTGGACGGTTGGACATAAGCCACTTTTATTGGATGACCTGATAAAGAGCCAAAAAAAGTGGCGGGATGAAATGTTCCAGCACCCATTTCAACATCATAGGGTTGACGAATAATACATCTGTTTTCAGCCCAAAATTTTTGTAAACTGAATATGATTTGCTGAAATGATAATTTATTTTGCATTATAAAATAACCTGTTGCTAATATCTGGGCAAAGAATTAACCACCTGTCTTCTCCGTCAGCTGACGGATATGCCAGGCAGGCCGAGAACACCGAGAAACACCCGACTTCGCTTTGCTTCGACGGGGCAAGCCTAAAATATAAATATCTTAGGATATTAAAATTAAGGAACTATCAATCTTCCCAAAATGTATCAATCTTGGTTTCTTCAATAAGAAGTTCAACTGTTGCTAATTTTTCCTTTAATCTTTCTTTCATAAAATAACTTGTAGCTAATGTATTGGCTTTGACATAATAATTCTTTGCTGAAACAAAGAATGCTTGTGACTGTTTTTGATGAAAGTTTCTTAACCTATTATTTTCAGCATATTCAGAACTCAAATCGGGGTCTTTAGCTTTCTTGTCATACTCAATGAATTTTTGATAATGATTATAACCTCTTTCATTATCTATTTCAGCAAGGAGCATATAAGGTTCTGGTTTATCAGGAGCAATCTCAGCAGATTTTTGAGCATTTGCAATTGCTTTATCGTAATCCTTTATTTGCCTATAAATGTCTGATATTCTATTATATCCTACTGGAGAATCTGGTTCTAAACCAATATATTTCTTTAATGATTCCAGAGCATCATCAAATCTTTGTTGAGTAACATAAGCTGCCGCTAAATTTAGATATGGTGCAGTACGAGTAGAATCCTTTTTTAATATTTCTAAATTTTGCTGTATACTTTCTTCTATTCTACCAGTTTTTTGATAAGCAATAGCTAGTTTTTTCTCAATCTCCCCTTCCTCTACATCTGCATCTAATACTCTCTTCAAATAAGTAATTGCCTTATCATAAAAATTATTATCAAAATATAAAATTCCTAAGGCTTGACATGCCTTAATACAAGTAGAATCTCTTTCAAGCACAGATTTAAAGGCTTCAACTGCTCCATCAAAATCATCTAATGATTGACAAATTTCACCAGCAGAAAACATATAATCAGTATTTTCATTATCAATTTCAGCCAATTTTCTATATGTTTCTAAAGCCATTTCACAATCACCATTAGTTTTATAAGTCCAAGCTAATCCTTCAAGGGCCTCAATAAATTCAGGTTCAATATCTAATGCTTGTTTGTAATAAGATATAGCTGAGTCATAGTCTTCATTAATAGCTGATATTCGTGCAAGATAGGCATATGCAGTCTTTTCGTTGGGATTAAGATTAAGCACCTCTAAAAATGCCTTTCTTGCATCTTCATATTGTTCGGAATTGTAGAAGTTAAGAGCAATATCCATAGCCTTGGTTTCAGCAGACTTTTTCAATTCAATTGCCTTGTCCAGAATGAGATTTACTGATTCAAGCCTTTTCTGTCTTTTCTTTTCAACTTGTAATCTTTCAAATTCAATATCCTCTGTCTGCGTATCTAAAATAAAGAAATTAACATTAAATAATGTTGACCCAATCTGAGAAATCTGTCCCCAAATACTAATGTCTGCTCCAATCTTTTCAGCAAGACTCAAAACAATCTCTTTATCCAATTCTTCTATTTTAGTTTTTCCAAGAATTTTCATAGCATCTTTTGAACCAATTACAACAACATTAGGAAGTTTATCGGCTACTTCAGGAAAATCCTTTTTAAGATATTTACACATAGAACTGCTTTCTCTATCCAGGTAATGAAATCCCCAGACAGCGATTGTTATGCCAGTATCTTTAACCTCACCCCTCTTAGCAGCTGCATTTTGCGAACAAGATAACATTAGGGCAACAATTGTTATAAAAATTACATTGCTCAGTTTTGACATTTTCATGACTCCTCCTTTATCCGCCAGTCACCGATTTGTCGGGACTCCGTCTCGGAGCTGGTGGATTAAGCACAAAAACACACGAAGATATTTTTTTCATACATAATAAAAAAGAAATTTTAACTTTTTTCGTGCATTTCTGTAACTCATTCTTATTATTTTATTTTTTGTTAAAGATTTAAGATGTGGAAAATTTTAATCAAGAAATTTATAAAAATTATGAAAATTAAATAATCGTTTATAAAGTTTTAAATAGATATTAAAAATAAAATGGCGACCCCAAGGGGAATTGAACCCCTGTTGCAGGAATGAAAATCCTGAGTCCTAACCCCTAGACGATGGGGTCGCAAAATGGTGAGCCAGGAAGGATTCGAACCTTCGACTCTCGCCTTAAAAGGGCGATACTCTACCACTGAGTTACTGGCCCTATAAAATATAAAACCACTCAATAAGGCTAACACTGTTAAAAGTAAAACTGCTTAGCAAGGCTAACCTACACAGAGATAACTTCTTTTGTTATGTTTTTCTTTGTCAAACTTTTTGCATATATAAGGAAAATTTCATTTTTCTTGACATCCAAAACGCTAAATTAGTTCTTCTTTATAATGAAAGGAAATTATTGCATATGTTGTCAAGTAATGAAATTAGAAAGCAATTTATCAGATTTTTTGCAGATAAAGGACATGAAGTAGTTCCATCAGCACCATTAGTTCCTATTAATGACCCTACTTTGCTCTTTACTAATGCTGGTATGAATCAGTTCAAGGATGTGTTTCTGGGAAAAGGAAAAAGGGATTATGTCCGCGTAGTGAATATTCAAAAATGTCTGCGGGCCGGTGGAAAGCATAATGACCTGGAAGAAGTAGGAAAAGACGATTACCATCATACTTTTTTTGAAATGCTGGGTAATTGGTCGTTTGGTGACTATTATAAAGCAGAGGCTATCAAATGGGCATGGGAACTTCTTACAGAAGTCTGGCAAATTCCCAAAGATAAACTTTACGCTACAGTGCATAATAATGATGATGAATCATTCCACATCTGGCAAGAAGTTACTGATATTGATAAGGAAAGAATCCTGAAGTTTGGCGATAAATACAACTTCTGGGAGATGGCA
>JAGGUR010000076.1 GCA_021158425.1 Candidatus Cloacimonadota bacterium
ATTGACAGTTAACCTATACATTCGTCTTATAAAATAGTTTTCCAGATAATCAGCAAAGAAATCATCAATCACCATCAAGAAATTATCATCGTCTATGTTTGTAATCTTTACTTTCTCTACATATTCACAAAATTCCGTATAAAATTTGGGAGATACTGAAAAAACCATTTTGTCATCAATTTTGGTAACAATTAAATTGTTAATAAATACCAAATTTACGGGTTTGTCCCTCTGTGGACAGGGAAAAATAATTTTGTTATTTTTCAAATCATCTTTATTTACACACAAATAATTTTTATAATAAGTATCGTATTTATTCATCTCTTTCCTTTGCTTTCTCAATTTTTAGACATATTGCCCATTTGATTTTTTAGATTGTAATAGACTTTCATTTTCTATTCTTATTGGCTTATGACACACCCCGTCATTCCGACTTCGTCAGAATGCCACCCCTCTTGAGAGGGGATTTTTTCTGAACTCCCCTCTAATAAGAGAGGAAAAATTCTCCACAGGAGAATTTAGGGGTGTGTTACATTCTTATTTTCTTACACTCCTCAATCCAGTTTTCTATAGAAACCAAAACATCTTTTATGTTCTTTTTCACATCAATATCTTTAAATCTCAAAAAATGAAAACCTAAGGATTCAAGTCGTTGTTGTCTTTTTACATCTTCATTTCCTTTATAAATGTGAGTTTTGCCATCAATTTCTATAATTAACTTCAACTTCGGACAGAAGAAATCCACAATATAATTATTAATTGGTTTCTGGCGATGGAAATCATAGCCTTTCATTTTATTTTGCTTTAGCTGATTCCATAATAGAACTTCTGACAGAGTCATATTTTTGCGGAGTTTACGAGCAAGATCTTTGAGTTTTGGGTTGTAATATATTCTCATTTTCAATTATTATTTACTTGTAACACACCCCGACAACTAAAGTTGCCACCCCTCTTTTTAGAGGGGATTTTTTCTGATTCCCCTCTTGAGAGGGGTGTCCCGATTCATCGGGGCGGGGTGTGTTATTACATCACCCATATTATTCATATCCTCAAAGAAACCTGATAAACACGATTCTTTTTAATGTTAAATTTTTTAGAAATTTCCTTCACCGTCTCACTTTTAGAAAGCCCGTTAGCAATTTTTTCTCTTAATAATTTTTCAATCTCAACATCAGAGACCTCTCTTTCTTTTGCACCTTCAAGCAAAATTACAAATTCTCCTTTTAAATTTGTTTCATTCAATTGCGATAATACTTCTATTATAGTTCCTCTAAAAAAAGTCTCATAAATTTTCGTTAATTCTTTTGAAACAACAATCTGACGATTCCCAAAAATTTCTAAAAATGTTTGTAAAGTCTGTTTTACTCTTTTGGGTGATTCATAGAAAATCATAGTCTCTTTTCCTGAAATCAGGTCTTGTAAAAACTCAATTTGTTTGCTCTTTGTTTTTGGAAGAAATCCGAAAAAGGAAAAATTTTCAGTTGAAAGTCCTGAAGCTGAAAGAGCAGTTATAATAGCAGAAGGTCCAGGAATTGGAATGACTGGAATATTATTTTTGATACATTCTTTAACAATAACTTCTGATGGGTCAGAAATGCCTGGAGTTCCAGCATCAGAAACTACTGCAACACTTTTGCCAGATCTTAATTGCTCAATGAGAAACTCTGCCTTTTGCTTTTCATTAAATTTATGATAACTGATGAGCTTTGCTTTAATATTGTATTTTGCGGTGAGTTTCGCAGATGTGCGAGTATCTTCTGCTGCGATTAAATCCACTTCTTTTAGGATTCTTATCGCACGGAAGGTTATATCTTCCAGATTGCCGATTGGGGTTGCAACAAGATATAATATTCCTTCTTTCATAATTAGTATAATCAAATAAAAAAATATAAAAGCGAGAATATATAAGGGTTAGGTCCTAATCATTCTCGCTTTATGCAAGTTTTCACAATAAGGAAAACTATAAAATTAGTGTGTTTCTTTATGTTCTTTCAGCACTCCAATAACATAATCTATATCATATTCAGTATGGTCAGCAGAAATCTGGAATCTTATTTCCTCATCACCTTTGGGAACTACCGGATAATTCAGCCCTGTGGCTAATATACCATTTTCAGTGAGATACTTAACCAGGTCGGATGTTTTTTGTGTATCTCTAACCATTAAAGGCACGATTGGATGGTCACTTTCTATAATTTCATAACCTAAGTCTACCAGCCCTTTTTCAAAATGTTTCGTTAGTTTTCGCAAGTATTCAAGAAGTTCAAGACCTCTTTCGCTATTCAGAATTTCCAGTGATTTCATTGCAGCGTTTGCTTCTGAGGGTGTAATCGGGTTGGAATAGATATAGAAAGGTGCCGTTTCGCGCAGGTAGTTAATAATTGTAGAACTTGTTGTTACATATCCTCCATTTATTCCCAGTGCTTTTCCAAGAGTTGCTACAATAATGTCTATACCTTTAGCATTTGTATATTCTTCTGTGCCTCTGCCAGTTTTACCAAAAGCCCCAATACCGTGGGAATCGTCAACAATAGTAATTATACCTTCTTCAAATTCAAAATCGTATTTCTGGGCAATATTTGAAATTTTATCCAGCGGGGCATTGTCTCCTCTCATACTGAAAATTCCATCAGTAACAATAATGACTCTTTTGCCTGCGCCAATATTGCTTTTTACTTTTGCTTCAAGGTCAGCCATATCCAGATGCTTGTAAATCTCCTTTACTTTGGGTCTGGAAAGACGGATAGCATTGATTATACAATTGTGATTTAGTGCATCACTTATTACAATAGTTTCCTTGGTTATCAATGGTGAAAGAATACCCATCACTGTGGAGTATGCAGAGCTGAATATCATTGCCGCTTCTCTGTTATGAAATTTTGCCAATTTTTTCTCTAATTCAATATGCGGTTTATAAGTTCCGCTAATAAAACGGACAGCACCTGGACCTGCCCCGTATTCTTTTGAGGCTTTTTCTTCCGCTTCAATCACTTCTTTTCTTAGTGGCATACCAAGATAAGCATTAGAATTCATTTTTAGAAATTCCTTATCGCCTTCGCCTTCAATATAGTAGCGAGGTCCCTTTTTGCCCTCGGCTGGTTTAATACCAGTTATTACCATTTCTTTGCCTTTTGCAGTGCCTTTGGTTATTAGCTCTTCCACTGCAATTTTTAAGACCTTATCTAATTTTCCTAATGGCATTTTTCCTCCTGTCAATAGCCACGAAATCACCCAATTAGATAATAAGCATCTAACAGGACAGGCACAAAAAACCACGAAATATTCATAATATAATTAGAAAATAATCAATCTGGAAGTAGTTATTAATTTTTGTGAACTTTTGTGCAATTTTGTGGCTCATTTTTTATTTAAGTTTTTGAGAAAGTTTCTCTATCATATCCTTTGTCATTGCAGTTAAATCATATTTTGGGTCCCAGCCCCATTCTTCACGAGCCGCGCTATCATCCATATTATTAGGCCAGGAATCTGCAATTGCCTGTTTAACAGGATCCACATTATAATCCATAGTAAATTCAGGTATAATTTTCTTAATTTCAGCGGCAATCATTTCGGGCTCTAAACTCATTGCAGTAACATTAAAAGCATTTCTGTGCTTTAGTTTACCTGGGTCTGCTTCCATAAGGTCAATCGCAGCTTTAAGACAATCCGGCATATACATCATATCAAGATAAGTTCCTCTTTTGAGAAAGCAGGTATATTTTTTATGTTTGATAGCTTCGTAGTAAATCTCTAC